>JAEYWB010000741.1 GCA_023429275.1 Planctomycetota bacterium | reverse complement strand
CCCCGGTCCGCGGCGGTCACCGGAGTCTGATCCGACTTCCAGTCGACCGAGACGGCGCTCTGGTCGTAATAGCCGAGGATGTGGACCCGGGCGATCTCATAGCCCCGGAGCGCGGCGGTCAGTCGGGTGGTGATTTCTTCGGACATGCGGGATCGCGGGCGAGCCGGGGCGGGACTATTTGCCGTACAGGATGGCGGCCATGTTGTTCTTGTACGCCTCGACACCGGGCTGGCCGTAGGGGTTGATGCCGATAAGCCGTCCTTCGACGACCGTTGCGAGCATCAGCATCTGGAGGAGCTGGCCGATCGCATAGGCGTCGAGCTGCGGCAGGACGATGTCCGCCGTCGGTCGCTCGTCGTCGGCGTACGCCTTGTTCGTCCCCTGGATCGCCGCGACCAGAAGCTGGTCGAGCGTCTTTCCCTTGAGGCGATTGAGCTGGTCCTGATCCTGGTCGGCCGGGAGAACCGGCACGGGGACGCCGGGGAGGCTCGGCTTGCGGACGATCACGTTCGTGATCAGCTTGTCCCGACCCCCCTCCTGGTGCAGCTGGCCGCGGCTGTGGAGGTCGCGGGTGTTGACGATCGTCAGCGGCAGAGCCCCCCGTTCGTGCTTGCCGAGGCTTTCGGCGAGAAGCTGGTCGTACCACAGCCCCGCCGCTTCGAGCTTCTTCCCCCAGGTCGAAAGGATGCGGGTCTTCAGCCCGCGGTGCTTCTCGAGCAGGTGACAGACCGCGGTGTAGTCGAGGACCGGGTTCTCGCCGAGCGACGCATTCCGGAACGTCTCCGTCATGTCGGCCGCTCCGTGGAGCATGGCCTTGACGTCCACGCCGAGGACCGCCGCGGGGTAGAGGCCGACCGCTGTGAAGACCGAGAACCGCCCGCCGACCCCGTCGGGAATCGGGAAGGTGTCGGGGTACTTGCGGTGGTTCGAGACGTCCCGCAGTTTCCCCTTCTCGCCGGTCACCGGGACGATCAGGTTCCGGGCTTCGGCCGAATCGGCCCCGTAGTAGGTTTCGAGCGCCTGCCGGTAGATCCGGAAAGCGGCCGCGGTCTCGAGCGTCCCGCCTGATTTGCTGATGCAGACGATCCCCCAGCGCTCCGCGACCTCTTTCGGGTTCTTGCAGCGGCGCTTGAGCAGCTCGAGCAGTCCGGCCGAGGCGTCGGAGTCGAGGTTATCCCCCTCGAAGTAAAGCCGCGGCGAGCCGTGACGCTCGTCACGGGTGAGCTCGTTGTGATAAGGATGACAGACGGCTTCGAAGATCGCCCGCAGCCCCATGTAGGAGCCGCCGATCCCGAGCGAAACGAGCAGGTCGATCTGCTCCCGCAGGCGGGCGGCCGACTCCGTCATCCGGCCGAGGAGGTTGTTCTCCTCCCCGTTCAGGAGGCGTCGCGGCAGCTCGATGAAACCGGAATCGAGCGGATCCTTTTCCGCCGGGACCGGCTTCTTCGAGTTGAGCAGCTCGACATCGGCCAGGACTTCCGCCCGAGCCGCTTCCAGCTTCGGAACGAGCCGATCCCAGTCAGGACCGGCAAGGAACGGCTGGGCAGCGGAGTAGTTGTACTGGAGCGGAGAGGCCATACGCGTGATCCTCGAGTCCTTTGGCCGATCGTCTGACCCGGCGGGAGAATCCCGGTCCCGGGAGTGGGTTGCCCGACTACCTCTGCGGCGGCGTGATTCCGAAGTCTTCAATCGTCAGAAGCGACTTGAACGGGATGTTCCGGGCGGCGAAGTTCTGCCGGCCCCCTTCCATCCGGTCGATGATCGAGAGCATCAGCACCACCTCGGCGCCGAACTCCTGGACGCGGTCGATCGCCAGGAGCGAACTGCCGCCGGTCGTCACGACATCCTCGACGATGACGACCTTCGCCCCCTTCTGGAGCGGCCCTTCGACATACTTCTTCGTGCCGTGGTCCTTCGATTCCTTGCGGACGAGGAACCCATCGAGCTGCTTCCCCTGCTCCGCCGCAACGGTCAGGACGCCGGCGACGATCGGGTCGGCACCGATCGACATCCCGCCGACCGCCGCACAGTCGACCCCTTCCATCAGTTCCAGGAGCCCCTGGCTGACAAGCCGCAGCCCCTCGGAGTGGAGCGTGATCTGCTTGCCGTCGAGGTAGTAGGAGGCCTTCTTGCCCGAGGCGAGCGTGAAGTCACCGAACTTGAGAGCCCGCTGACGAAAGAGTTCCAGCAATCGCGGTCGATCGAACATCGAGATTCCGGCTAGGGACCAGGGACGGAAGGGCGTTCCTCCGGCATGTTATCCGTCGAAGGGGGAATTGAAAGCTGCGGCGAAACCGAGCGGGCCTGCGTTCGGAGAACCGCATCCCGATTCCGCCCGCGAGACCGCCCGCTGGGGCCCAGGCCGCCGGAAAAATCCCTGTCAGGCCAGCACTTCCGCCAGGACGCGGCCCCCGGCAACGAGCGGGTAGGGGCGTCCGAAACGGTCCGGAACCGTGGTGTGCGGGTCGATTCCCAGGAGGTGATAGATCGTCGAGAGGATGTCCTTGGGACTGACGGGATTCTCCTTCACGAAGCCTCCCTGATCGTCCGAGGCTCCGACGACGCGCCCCTTCGCGATCCCCGCCCCGGCGAGGAGGTTGCAGTACGTCGACGACCAGTGCTCGCGGCCGACACCTCGAGCCCCGAGGGAGAGTTTCGGTGTCCGGCCATGCTCCGTCAGGCAGAGGACGAGCGTGTCGTCGAGCATTCCCCGCTCCTCCAGATCGACGAGGAGGGTGCTGAGCGCGGAGTCGAGCCCCGGCAGCAGTTCTCCCTTCAGGCGGTCGTAGTGGTCGAAGTGCGTGTCCCACGACGAATTGACGGTTTCGAACTCGTCCCACACCACGGTGGCCACCTTGGCCCCGGCCTCCAGCAGGCGACGGGCCGCGAGAGTCGATTGCCCGAAGAGGGTCATTCCATACCGCTCGCGGAGCGCCATCGGCTCCTGGCCGAGATCGAGGGCATCACGCATCGGACGCGAAGTGAGAAGCGAGTACGCCATCTCCTGGTAGCGCGACAGGCTCCGACCGGCGGAAGCCTGGTCGAGCTCACGCAGTTCCGTTTCGAACTGCGTCAGCAGACTCCGCCGTCGATCAAGCCGGTCGATCGTGACCTCCGGAGGAAGGATCGCGGCGGAGGAGACGGTCAGACGTGAGTCGGGCGTGATTCCGGCGTAGGGATCGGAGGTGTCCCGTCCGTTCCCGCCGAGCCAGCGGTTGATCGTCCGGGTCGCCTTCCCTTCGAAGTTCGTCCAGATCGGATTGTAGTTCTGGCCGAGGAAGCCTCCGTACGGCCCCGCTCGACGTCCGCCGGGGAGCCGGCTCGTGAGGGGGAACGGCAGGCCGACGCTGTACGGCACCGCCGGAAGAGCGGCGTTCGGATGCGCCTGATGATTCAGATACCCCAGCACACTCTGAAACGACGGCCAGTGGCGGCTGTCGAAGGCATTCACCTCCATCGGGATGTCGACGTGGTCGATCCCCGACATCGTGTAGCCGGCGGAGTGGATGTTGTAGGGGTGCGTCATCGACCGGATGACGGTGACCCGGTCGAGCATCTCCGCCATCTTCGGCAGGTGCTCGCAGATCGCGATCCCGGGGAGCGCGGTCGAGATCGGGCGGAAGTCGCCGCGGATCTCGGCTGGAGCGTCGGGCTTGGGATCCCACGTCTCGTGCTGGGCGGCCGCACCGTACAGATAGAGGAAGAGGATCCGCTTCGCCTTTGGGACAGCCGACACGAGCGGGGCCGCCGTCTCGGCCGCGGCGAGCGAGCCAATCAGCGGCAGGGCCAGGCCGGCGCGGAGGACATCACGGCGCCCGAGTGGATTCTTCTCGCTTCGCGCATGCCCCAACACGGGGGACCCAAGGACTCTCAGCATGAGGCGGGCTCCGGAGTGGATCCGGTCGGATCGGCGGGATGGATCGGCGTCGGCTTTTCCATGACCGAACAGACTAACCGGTCCCGCGGCCACACGCCAAGACGATGCCGCACGCCAGGACTCAACGGGCGCACAATCGTCCACAGACATGGCACCGGGAGCGACACGGGAGCGAGTGGAACTCACCACCAGGACACGAAGACACCAGGGAAGAGCATTCTTCTGGAGCGTCAGCGGTGAATTGGGAAGGAAGATCACCCGCCCGTGAATGGCGTCGTCCTTCTTGCCTTCCTTGGTGTCTTCGTGTCCTGGTGGTTCAATCTCCTTCTTCCCAGCAAAGGAGGTGCGGGCGCTTCTGCTCTAGGCCTTCTTCGCGGCCGCCGGGGGACTGGAGTGCTCTGCCGCCGGCTTCTCCGACTTGAACATGTTCAGCAGGAGGGCGACCGAGATTCCTCCATAGGCGAAGACGCAGCAGACGAGAGCGGCCCGCCGCCACAAGGGGGGACGGAACTCGGCCGGGAGAAATCGGGTGTTGACCCGCAAGATCTGGATCGCGGCGATCGCCATGATCGGGCTCGCCAGGATCCCGAGGACCTTGAAG
>JAEYWB010000735.1 GCA_023429275.1 Planctomycetota bacterium | reverse complement strand
AGACAAGCTGGCTCGAAAAGACGCTCGCCGCGCGGCAGGACCGGCCGCACCTTCTCGTCGCGAACCACGTTCCCGCATACCCCTCCTTCCGGCCGACCCTCGTCGGAGAGCACCATGCGGGGACGGGAGCCCTCCAGAGGCATCACTGGTCGGCGCTGTTCGAGCGATACCGGGTCGACGCCGTCCTCGAGCACCACGACCACATGTTCAAGCGGACGCATCCGCTCACGAACGGCCTCGTCGACAAGAACGGCGTCCTCTATCTCGGCGACGGTTCGTGGGGGAAACTCCGGGCACCGAAAGGCCCCGAGAAGCGAAGCTACCTGGCGGCGGTCAATTCGACGTACCACATGACCGTTCACCGCTTCGAAGGGGAGGACCGGTTCCACGTCGCTCTCGAGGAAACGGGCAAACTGGCAGATGTCTGCCACACGCACGGGAAACGTCCGTCCCGTTGAGTGCCCGCTCCGCTCGATCAGTCCCGGCCCGGCGACTCCGCTCTACGACCGCCGGTTCCGGTTCTGCAGCATCGGCTGCACTTCCTCGACGAAGTCGTTGACGTCCTGGAACGAGCGATAAACCGACGCGAACCGGACGTACGCCACCTGGTCGTGCAGGCGCAGAAGGTTCATCACCTGCTCGCCGATGTACCGCGAGGGGACTTCGCGCTCGAAGTGCTCGTAGACGTCCCGCTCGACATCCCCGACGATCCGCTCGATCTGCTCGGGGCTGATCGGCCGCTTGTAGCACGCCTTTTCGACACCGGAGCGGATCTTCTCGCGGTCGAACGGGATTCGCGTTCCGTCCTTCTTGATCACCGTGACCGGCGACTCTTCGATCTTCTCGTAGGTCGTGAACCGACGGCCGCAGTCCAGGCACTCGCGGCGGCGACGGATGACGAACTCCTGGCTTCCCCGGGAGTCCACAACCTTCGTTTCGCCTTTGCGGCAGAAAGGGCACAACATACCGGCCGGTCCACTCTCACGCGTCGTACTGCGGCTGCCAAGCGCAATCCGCGGCGGGCATCCTACTTGGCGGCCGGTGCGGCGAACAGGCGTTGGTTGATCGGCTTCGGAGAGACCCCCGCCGCGGCGACGGGGGCCTTGCCGCGAAGGATGAGCGCCATCGGGCGGAGGCACTCCTTCGAGTTGCAGGCCTGGTAACGGATGTTGAGGGTGAGGTCCTCTTCCTTGCCGGCCGCGTCGGCGGGGACGTCGATCGTCGCGTGAATCACCACTGTCCCCTCGTAGACCGACAGCGGTTCGTCGAAGCCTTCGAACGGAAAGTCCTCGCCCTCCGGGTACTTCTGCCCCTTGAGCTCGGAGGCGAGCGTGAACTTTCCGGTCACTTCCGTCGCCTTCATGTTCTTCGGGCGGGGAGGATTGGCGTTGATGTGCCAACCCTCCGCCACGGTCAGCACGAACGCGACCCGCGTCGATCCCCCGGCCGTCAGCGCGTCGGCCGCGAGGTAGGCTTTGGCGGTCAGGTTCGGGTGCTTCTTCGCCTCCTCGTCGCTCGCCACGGCGATCGGAATGAGCGGCGCGTTCTTGGCGACCGGCGGCGCCGCGGCGGGTGGCGATGCGGCCGGAGCGGCTGTCGAGGCCGGGGGAGCGGCTGGCGAACCGGGAGCGGGTGGCGGGGCGTCGGCGGCGAACGTCTTCGGCGGACCGCTGAAGAGTCCGGCGACCGGGCCCGCCACCGTCGCGGGGGTCGGCCTGTCCCCGACAGCCAGGAGGTCGTGCAGTCCCAGGAGCAGCGATGAGTACCCGGCGGGGCCCCCCTTCACCTGCCCGGCGAAGCTGCGGACCGTTTCGTCGGCAATGCGGAGGTACTTCGGATCGCGGACGAGCTGCGCCAGCCTCACGCAGTTCTGCACGGCGAGGCTGTTCCCCGACGGGACGACGGAATCGAAAGCGTTCTTCGGACGGGCGATCAACTGGTCGTGTTCGAGGGATGTCAGGAAGAATCCCTTTCGGGCGTCATCCCAGAAGAGCTCCGTCTGCTGATCGGCGAGGCGGCGGGCGGCGGCGAGCCATTTTTCGTCGCCGGTGGCGTCATGGAGCGCGAGGAGCCCCGAGACGAGCGCCGCATAGTCGTCGAGGTAGGCGGGAATCGACGCCTGGTCTTTGCGCCATGTATGGAGCAGGCGGCCGTTCTTGTCGGTCATCTGCGACGTGACGAACACCGCACACTTCTGCGCCGCATCGACATAGTCCTTCCGCCGGAAGACCTTCCCGGCGCGAGCCAGGGCGCGGATCGTCAGGCCGTTCCAGCTCACGAGGACCTTGTCGTCACGGAGGAGCGGCGTCCGCTTCGAACGCGTCTCAAACAGTTTTCGGCGGCTCGCTTCGAGCCGTTCCTCGAGGTCCGCGACGGGGAGCTGCAGGTGGTCGGCCGTCTCCGAAAGAGGACGCGGGAGGAACAGGACCGCTCCCGCCTCGAACGGCTGCGGCTCATCGAGCCCGTACGCCGCGGCGAAGAGCCGGGTTTCATCGGGGCCGAGAACTTTTGCGATCTCGTCGCGCGACCAGACGTAGTGCTTCCCTTCCACCCCGTCGGTCTCGGCGTCGAGCGCCGAATAGAATCCTCCTGCCGGATCGGTCAGGTCGCGGAGGATGAAGTCGAGCGTCCCTTCGGCGACAGCGCGGTACGTCCGGCGGCTCGTCCGGAGGTAGGCGACGACGAAGGCGTCCGCGAGAAGAGCGTTGTCGTAGAGCATCTTCTCGAAGTGCGGCACCCGCCAGAACCGGTCGGTGCTGTACCGGTGGAACCCGCCCCCGAGGTGGTCGTAGATCCCTCCCGCGGCGAGCTGCTGGAGCGTGTGGTCGACCGCCTTGAGGATTGCCGGGTCGGCGTCCTTCTCCGTCGAGAGGGTCTGGAGGAGTTCGATCCGCGTCGGGACCGGGAACTTCGCCCCCTCCGCATCCCCTCCGTTGGAGTCGAGCCCGCCGTACTCCTTGTCGTAGGCGGCCAGGATCTCGGTGACCCCGGCATCGACAAGTTCGTTGTCGATCGGAATCGTCTCGAGGACGAGCGGCGGGGTCGACAATCGCTGCACCTCCCGGGTGACGAGGTCCGCGGTCTGCTTGATGCGGTCCGGCTGCTTCTCCCAGACGTCATGAACCTGTTTGAGGACCGTCCCGAATCCGGCCCGGCCATCCTTGTCATCCGGAGGAAAGTACGTCCCTCCCGCGAAGGGGCGGCCTTCGGGGGTCAGGAACAGTGACAGCGGCCATCCCCCCCCCTGCCCTGACCCGATCGCGGAGAGGTAGACCTGCAGCCCGAGCATGTAGAGCTCGTCGATGTCGGGACGCTCTTCACGGTCGACCTTGATGTTGACGAAGTGCTCGTTCATGTAGGCGGCGATCTTCTCGTTCTCGAAGACGAGCCGCTCCATGACGTGGCACCAGTAGCAGCTGCTGTAGCCGATCGACAGGAAGATCGGTTTGTTCTCCTTCTTGGCCCGTTCGAGCGCCTCCGGCCCCCAGGGATACCAGTCGACCGGGTTCTTTGCGTGCAGGAGGAGATACGGGCTGTTCGACCTGGCGAGCCGATTGGCCTTCCGGTCCGCTTTGGCCTGCGAGGCGTCTCCGAGGGCCCGCGGGGACCACGACGCCACAAAGAGGAGAAAAAGGAGGCAGAGGCCAGCCAGACCGAAGCGGGTGGCGGCACGAGGAGTTCTTGAGTGCATGCAGGACATCCTTGATCTCGTCCGGATACCCGGATGATACCCGCCTCAAACCGGACAGGGAAACACCGTTCGGAGCCACGGTGCGAGATCTCACGCGGCGTGAAGCAAGGCCGATCCCCCCGGCGCAGCTTCGCCGATCGATCCGCGCGGCGTCGGCCCCCAATGGATCATCAACAAACTCTGATCCGAGATGGACAAGGGGGTCGACAGAAGTCATGATGAGACATTCTGCTGATCGTTCCCACCGCCTCTTCCTTGAGGGATGCGATAATGCTGCTCCGCGTTCCCGGGCTCCCCGGCAAAGATCTATGTGATACTCAGCTCGGAGTCTCCCGTCGCGACATCCTGCGCGTCGGGGGCTCGAGCATGCTCGGACTCTCTCTCGGCGGAATGCTTCAGGCAAAAGCCCAAGCTGGCGAGGCCATCGGCGGAGCGGGCTGGGGAAAGGCCAAGAGCGTCATCCTCTGCTACCTGCAGGGAGGCCCGAGCCATCTCGACCTGTGGGATCCGAAGACCGACGTTCCGGACAACGTGAAATCGGTTTTCAAACCGATCGATACGAAGCTCCCGGGCGTTCAGGTCACCGAGCTGCTGCCGAAGCTCGCGCAGGTGCTCGATAAGGCGACGCTCGTCCGCTCGATGAGCTACACGCCGAACGGCCTCTTTAATCATACCGCCGCCATTTACCAGATGATGACGGGCTATACGACCGACAAGGTCAGCCCGTCCGGCCAGCTCGAGCCCCCTTCGCCGAAGGACTTTCCGAATTTCGGTTCGAACATCATCCGGCTCCTTCCCCCGAAGGTCCCGATGCTGCCGTTCGTCATGCTTCCCCGCCCGCTGCAGGAGAGCAACGTCGTCGGCAAGGGGGGAACTGCCGGGTTCCTCGGCAAGGCGTTTGATCCCTACACCCTGTATCCGCAGGGTGACGACATGGACATGGAGAAGATGACTCGCATCCGGGTCGAAGACCTCGAGATGCGGGCGGACGTCTACGGCCAGCGGCTCGAGCGGCGGGCTAAGCTCCGCGACGTCATCAACGACGGGATGCCGGAGATCGACCGGGCGGTCAAGCATCTGAACCTGAACGAGTACTACGATCAGGCCCTCGCGCTGATCGCCTCGGGGCGTGCCCGCGACGCCTTCGCGATCGAGCAGGAAGCCCGTGAGACCCGCGACCTGTATGGCCGGAACACGTTTGGCCAGAGCCTGCTTCTCGCCCGTCGTCTCGTCGAGGCGGGGACGCGGGTCGTCGAAGTCGTCTGGCCGAAGGTGGCCAACAGCGACAACCACTCCTGGGACGTGCATACCGGGCTCTCATCGCGGATGAAGAACCAGTCCGCGCCGATGCTCGACCAGGGTCTGTCGGCCCTGCTGACCGACCTCGACCAGCGCGGCCTCCTGAGCGAAACGCTCGTCATCGCCGTCGGAGAGTTCGGCCGCAGCCCGCAGCGCGGCGTGAGCACCTCGGGCAACGGCAACAGCGACGACGGTCGCGATCACTGGCCGTACTGCTACACCTCGCTCATCGCTGGCGCCGGCATTCGCCGCGGATACGTCCACGGCAAGAGCGACGCCACCGGTTCGGCGCCGCTCGTCGACCCGGTCCACCCGATGCAGCTCCTCGCGACGATCTACCATACGTTCGGGATCAATCCGCAGACGATCGTCTACAACCACCTGAACCAGCCCCGCGAGCTGGTGAAGGCGGAAGCGGTCTCGACGCTGTTTGCCTGATCGTGCCCGACGTGGAACCATCCAGAATCCGGGGCGGGCTCCTTTCGGCCCGCTCCGGATTTCTCGTTTCGATAGCACTCTGCCCGCGCTCGATATGAATCCGGTCGTCTCCTCCTCGCAGCATCTCGTTCGCCGGGAATTCTTCGGACGCTCCGCCGCCGGGCTCGGGACCGCAGCCCTCGCTGCCCTGATGAGCCGCGATGGGCTGGGCGCGGACCCGCCGCCCGGCAGCACCGGAAATCGCTTCGGCGGATTGCCAGACCTGCCTCATACTCTCGCGCGGGCCAAGCGGGTCGTCTACCTCTTTCAGAACGGCGCCCCGACCCACGTCGACCTCTTCGATTACAAGCCGAAGCTTCAGGAGCTCCACGGACAACCGGTCCCGGAG
>JAEYWB010000853.1 GCA_023429275.1 Planctomycetota bacterium | reverse complement strand
CGGCAGTAGAGAACGGCCGGCGGGTCGGGAGTTTCAAGCAGCGTCTTCGGATAGTCGGTGGAGCCTCGCACGAGAAGCGAGATCCCCAGTTCCCGGCATCGCTCGAGTTCGCGAACGGCCTGTTCGTCGTGCCTTGCGGACGTGATCGCGACCGACAGCTTCGGACCGATCCCCTCGACCGCCAGCAGGTCCGGTCCGGAGGCGTGGAGTGCCTCTCGCGCGGTCCCGAACCGTTCGAGAAGCGCCATGCTGGTCCGCGGCCCGACGCCCGGGACGAGATGGAGACGCAGCACGTCGATCAGTTCGTCGTCCGACATGACCCATTCACAACTCGATGGATGCGGCCGGATCATGACAGCCGCGATCCGGCCGGCCCGAGCACTCGTCGACACGGTACAGGCCGGTCCGGGAGAGGAGAAGGATGCGGGGTCGGCCCAGCGACGTTCAAGGTCCTTCGAAGACCTCGAGAATCGCCTCGCTTCGTCCGTTCACACCCCTTGATTCGAAGTGGGCTTCGACGGATCCAGCCGGTCGGAACCGCTTGATTCCCCGATTTTCACCCCATAGAACAGAATGAAACAGACACTCGACGGAGTCCGGAGTGGATCAGTCGCGAAGGGAACTCGCCCAGCTTGCACAGCAGACCGCGCTTGGGGCGGAAGTTATTGCCCAGCGGACCCTGCTGATCGGCGAATCGCTGCTTTCGAAGTCCCGCTCGCTTCGGAAGCCGGACTTCACGGCGATCCACGCCGATGACCTCGCAACGCTCTTTGACGCCTACGACCACGCGTTCTTCCGGGGCGGGTGCCGTGAAGCGCTCGGCAGCCTGCGACTCGATTTCCGGATTTCGACCCGTATGACCCGCGCGGGAGGGAAGACCTTCCGGTACACCCCCAGAAATGGAACCCAGTGGTTCGAGATTGTGGTCTCGGCTCCGCTGCTGTTCCAGACCTTCCGCGACGTCGACCGGCACGTCACCGTCTGCGGCCGGCGTTGCGACAACCGGCTGGAAGCCCTCCAGCGAATCTTCGAGCACGAGCTGATTCACCTGGTCGAGCTCCTGGCGTGGGATAACTCCGAGTGCAGCGCGCGGCGGTTTCAGTCGATCGCCTCGCGGCTCTTCTCTCATCAGGCCCACACGCACAACCTCATCACGCAGAGCGAGCGGGCGGCTGCGCAGTTCGGACTACGTCCTGGATCGCGGGTCCGGTTCCGGTTCGAAGGGGCGGAGTTCGTCGGCGTTCTGAACGGGGTGACCAAGCGGGCGACGGGCCTGGTCGAGAGTCCTCGCGGCGAGCGGTACTCGAACGGCCGCCGCTACCTCAAGTTTTACGTACCGCTGGAAGAGCTCACGGCTCTTCACGAGGCAGGCTGACCGACCGGCCCGCGACCGGCGCGACTCGCACCGCCGTCGCAGATTCTCCGCGGTCTGTGTGAAGAAACATCTGCCTGACGTGACGTCAGCGAGGCTCGGCCTTCACTCCAATTCGCTCGGCGGACTTCCGTGTCCCGGTCTTCGGCGTGCGCGAGTTGCCGGTGCCGAGATGTCCCTGGCTTCGCGCGAGGATATGCAGCAGCGACTTGTTGTCGAGGAACGGCTCGTTCCCGAAGCTCGCCCAGATCACCTGGCCCCCTGCGTCGATGACAAACGTCCCGTGGTCGAGCGACTCGGGCTTCTCCTCCGTCTTCGGCGTGAAGGTCCCGTAGGTCTGTGCGACGTGGTTGTCCGGGTCTGACAGGACCGGAAAGTGGAACTCGCCGTACTCCTTGTACTTCTCTGCGGTGTGTTCAGGGGAATCGGAGCTGATCGCGACGACTTCCGCCCCCAGCTCGCGGAAGAGTGCGATGTCCTTGTCGAGCGCGAAGAGCTGCGCGACGCAGTGGCTGCAGCCGTAGCCGTAGTAGAAGACGAGAACGACCGGGCCGCGGGCGGTCCATTCCGACGAGGAGCGCTCGTGCCCCGTGTGATCCTTCAGCGTGAACGCCGGAGCGGTCTGCTCGAGGAGCGGATGAAACTGCGTCTCGGCGACGGCGAAGGTCTCGTCGGCGAGGATCGTCCGCAGATCCTCCGTGAGCCGCTGCGACTTGACCGCGGTCAGGTAGGCCTCGGCGTCGAGCGCAATGTGGCCCGTCGGGAGGAGTCCGTATGACTGACAGAGCTGCCGGCACTGCTCGAGGAAGTTCTGCGGCTCTTCGGCGCCGGTCGCCGCGACCTGCGGGATGGCGATGTGGTAGACGACGAGCCCCAGGTACAGGACCGCCGTCACTCCCAGGAAGCCGAGGAAGATCTTGCGTCCAACGGACCGTCCGGCAGGAGCGCGGACGACGGCTGCCGGTGTCGACGGGGCGGCTTGTTCTTCAGTCATGTTTGCACTCAAAGGGTCCTGGCGGCCTTTCCCGCCTTATTGTGATGAGATTAGCTGGCGGTCCACGCAACGGGAGGGGAGAGGCCGAGCCAGGTCTGGACTCTCGGGATGCGCCGCAGCACGCTCCATTCCAGGATCAGCACGAGCATCAGCGACGCGCCGAACAGCGGAAGGTAGACCCCCAGCAGCAGAATCAGGAAGACGAGTCCGAAGGAGAGTCGCGGGCTGAGCAGGACCTTTGGCGCCCCGAGGACTCCGGCGTCGCGCCTCCGCCACCATAGGACCCACCCGCTCACGCTCAGCAGGACGAGACCCGCGGCGGTCAGCAGTCCGAGGAGCTGGTTGGGCCATCCGAAGAGCCTGCCTTCGTGGGCCGCGATGCCGTAGCCGACGATCCGGTCGACGAGGTGCCGGTCTCGAAAATCCTCGCGGCTGATGAG
>JAEYWB010000670.1 GCA_023429275.1 Planctomycetota bacterium | reverse complement strand
GGGCAAGCGTGCGGCACAGCCCCCGGATCGCCGGCCGGCGGGAGGCGGCCGACGCGATCTCCTGCTGGCGATTCGGGATCCCGGATCGCAACCCGGGGAGAACCGAGGCTTCCGCGATCCGTCTCTCCGGCAGCGAGCGGAGCACGGTCTCGAGCTTCGCGATCAGATCGCGCCGCAGCTGCGAGAAGAGGCTCAGCGGGACCATCGGGCTTCCGACGATCTCCGCCTCGACCGAGCCGACGGCGAACACCGTGGCCCCGAGTCGATCTAGCTCCGTGCGCAGGAACGCTTCCGTGACGGGCCGTGTCCGGGCCGCCGCGAGGGGCGTGTCAGATGCAATGCTGACGGCATGGCCGTCGGGGCTTCGGACCTCGATCGACAGCGGTTCCCCCGTTTCGGCCCGGACCCGGAAGTCGAGCCGGGTCCGCCACTGCGGATCGGCGCCGTCGAACGTCTTCCGGAGACGGGCGGTCAGCTTGGGGTCGTCCGTCTTCCAGGCCTTGAGGCCCGGGCGGAGCTGGGTGAAGTCAATCGCCCCGTGCTGGAAGGCAAGCTCGACGATGCCCGAATCGGCCGTCCCTTCGACCGCCTCCAGGCCGCGGTGCATCTCGTAGACCCGGCCCCCCTGCTCCGTACCGGCGGAGCGGTCTCCTTCGAAGACGAGTCCGTCTCCGAGTCGGAGCGGCGCCTCGAGGCGGACCTCTACGGAGCTCCAGCCGACGGAGACGATTTCGCCCAGCAGAACACCTCGCTTCGTCGAGCTGAGCGCTGGAACGAGCCGCTTGTGGTCGCAGCCTTCGAGCCAGCCGGGAGAAAAGCCGCGTGAGAACGAGAGCTCCATCTCCCGCACCTGTTCAGCGGAGAACTCGACCGGACGCCCCGCCATCGCGGTGTCGATCGCCTCGCGGTAGTGCCGCGTGATGTTGGCGACGTATTCCGGCGTCTTCAGTCGCCCCTCGATCTTGAATGAGATCACGCCGGCGTCGATCAGCTCGTTCGTCAGGGCGTAGGCGGCAAGGTCCTGCGGGCTGAGCAGGTACTTCTGGTCGCCCAAGTCGACATCCTCGCCGTCGCAGACGAGGTCGTAGGGAAGACGGCAGGCCTGCGCGCATTGACCGCGGTTGGCGCTCCGGCCGCCGAGCGACTCGCTCGTGAGGCACTGGCCGGAATAGGCGACGCACAGGGCCCCGTGGACGAATGCCTCGAGCGGCATCTCCGATCCCCGGGCGATCGTGGCAATCTCCTCGACCGACAGCTCGCGCGGGAGCACGACCCGGGCCACTCCCAGATCGGCCGCGGCGCGGATGCATTCGGCGCTCGTGAGGGTCATCTGCGTCGACGCATGCATCGGCAGGTCGGGGCAGATCTCGCGGACGAGCCGGACCGCTCCGAGGTCCTGAAGAAGCACCGCGTCGACACCGCACCGGGCGACATGCCGGACGACCTTCTCGAACTCCGCGAGCTCTTCCGTGAAGACAAGCGTGTTGAGCGTGACGTAACCGCGGACCCCGCGGTGGTGCAGGTCCGACATCACCTCGGCAAGCTCATGCGGCTCGATGTTCGCTGCCCGAGCCCGAGCGTTGAAGCCGACGTTCAGCCCGAAGTAGACGGCGTCCGCCCCGTTCTCGATCGCGGCGCGGATGCACTCCCGCGATCCGGCCGGAGCGAGGAGCTCTGGTTTGTGGCGCGGTCGCGGCTGAGGGGTGTCGACGGTCATCGGGACAATAGCGATTTCGGTACGTCAGCCTGATCTAAGATGCCGTCGATTGGAAAGGCGACGACGGAATTGTACTGGTCAAAGCTTCGCGCCTGTTCCAACTCTTCAGGCTCTCGCCTTCAACTCTTCAAGTCGCTCACGCGTTCCGTGAGCCGTCGTCCACTTTTCGAGATAGGTCCAATCGAGTCGATCACGCTGAACGGCCAAAACTCCAAAAGCGTCCTCGAAGTCCTTTGGCCGCGACCATTGCAACTTGTTGATGATGTCTTCTGCCGTCGGAACCGAGACCGTTCGGTCAAATGCCTCGACTCGAATCCGCACACGGCGGGCAAACCGCTCCTGATCGAAGGAATCGTCGCTGAGCTGAAACGTCTCCAGGGTCAGGTTGCCGGGTGGTGAGTACACGACTCGCCGAATTGTGCCCGTGATCGCCTCAAAGGAGATCTGAGGATCGAGTCGATATCCTTTGCCAAGCTCCTTCACGATCGGCCCTAAACTTGCGGCCGGCAGAGCCAGCACAAAGTCCGCGTCGTTCGTCGAGCGAAGGATCCCGTAGAGATTGCTCGCGAGTGATCCAACCAGCATGTACTCGACGGCGCGGGCATCCAGGATGTCGATCAGCCGGACGACCGCGTCGAACCCGGTCACGGCGAGGCCTCACTGCTTTCAACGCCCAGGGGGCGATAGAGATCACGCTCCTCCAGCCGGCGCTGAAGATCGAGACGGCGCTGAAGCTCTCGTTCCACGCCTTGCTCGTCCAGCTCCGGAAACTGCGCCCGGATTCCCGCTCGAGCCATCTCGCAGGACAACTGGAAGAGGCGGAATCCGCCGAGCAGCTTCTCCTCCGGCGACATCTCTCGCGCCCGACGGACCCGGTCCCGTAAGATCGGGTCCTCAGAACACGACGGCGGTGGCTTCGGTGAGGGCGACATCGTGCTCCGCCGGTGGAGACCGGCATCGATCAGTCGTTACGCAGCTTCAGGTTGTGCTCCGTCAGCTTCGCGCGGATTTCGTTCAGCGACGTCACACCGAAGTTCTTCGCGGAGAGAAGTTCGTCCGGCGTCCGATTGAGCAGCTCACCGACGGTCGTGATGCCGAGGCGGGTCATGCACTTGCGGCTGCGGACCGACAGGTTGAGGTCGCCGACCGGCATCGACAGCGTCGCCTGCTCTTCGGGCGACAGGTCGCGGTAGTCGACTCCCGCTTCCCGCGGCTTCTCGTGAAGGTTCTGGCCGATCTTCAGGCCGTGCAGGCCCATCAGCTCGCGGACTTCCTTCAGCGACGTTTCGCCGAAGTTCTTGCCGGCGAGGAGCTCCTGCTCGGAGATCGTCGTCAGGTCGCCGAGGGTGTTGATGTTCATCCCGGCAAGGCAGTTGCGGCTGCGGACCGAAAGCTCGAAGTCCGTGACCGGGCGGGCGAGGAGCTGCTCGAGCTTCTGCTGCTGCTTGAGGGTCTCGTCGTCGACGAACTGGCCGCTCGTTGCTTCGATGTCCTTCAGGTACAGCCACGCACGCTCGTTCGTCGGCTCGTACTTCAGAACGCGTTCGAAGCAGTACTTGGCGGCGGGAAAATTGTCGCGGTCTTCGTACAGCAGGCCCAGGTTCAGGAGCGCGCCCGAGAAGAACGGCGGCTTCGACAGGCACCGCTCGTAAAGGCGGATCGCGTCGTCGTCGTTCCCCTGCCGCGACGCCTGGACGGCGAGCGAGAACAGGGCCCGCTGGTGGTGCGGGTCCATGTCGACCGCGCGCTCGAAGTACTCGATGGCGCCGTAGGTGTCCCCACGGTCCGACATCACACATCCCATCTGGTAGCTGTATTCGGCAAGGCGGGCCCCTTCGGCCCCGGTGCTGCGGATGATCTCTTCGGCCTTGTCGAGCTCGCCCATGCGGCGGAGCTCGCCGGCTCGACGGAGCTGGCACTCAATCTTGTTCTCGCCGAGCTTGGCCGCTTCATCGAACTCATGAGCGGCTTCTTCATGCCGGTTCATCGTCGAATAGGCCTGGGCGAGATAGTACCGGCCGAGCCCGTCCTTACAGTTGAGCAGGGTGTCGACCGCCTTCTGGGGCTGGCCGAGGAAGAAGAAACCGATTCCCGCCCGGACCTTGAGGGTCGGGTTGGCGCTGGCTTCGTTGTTCACGGTCTCGACGGCACGACGGAAGTCGCCGGCGCCGACCCCCGAGGCCGCGCTCAGCATCTTCTTAATGTCTTCCTTCCCGAAGCTTGACGAATCCCGCAGGGTGGAGAGGAAGTCAAACGTAACCATAACCGGAGGTCTCGACACGAGATACGGGGAGCGCAGCGCAGCCGGGGCTGCCTGTCGCGAGAGCCAAAACGCAGAATTTTACCGAAATCTGCCGGAGTTGCAACCTGCGGGTCGCCGCGGCCGACCGCCTCCCTGGCGGTCAGGTCGCATGGAAACACCCGGAGGCCGGCCTCCCCTGAGCCCGCCGGCTGGACGGGGCCACGGCGGGACAGGATAGTCTCAAGGGACTCATCAACTTCTTCGCATGAGATCCCCGATGCTCAGCCGACGCCAGTTTCTTCAGAGCTCCCTGGTCTCGATCCCGGCGATTGCCGCTGGAAGCGCCTTCACGGCGGTTTCCCCGGCCCATGCGGCGGAGGACCCCCGGTCGCTCGTGATCGACTGCCACCAGCACCTGTGGGACCTGAAACGACAGAAGCTCCCCTGGCTCAGCGGTGTCCCGCCCATCCTCAACAAGACCTTTGGTCTCCCGGAATACCGTGAGGCGACAGCCGGACTGAACATCCGCAGCCTCTACATGGAAGTGGATGTCGCTCCCGAACAGCTCGCCGCGGAGGCCGAACACGTCATTTCCCTCGCGAAGGATCCCGATTCGAAGCTGGTCGCCGCCGTGATTGGCGGCCGGCCGGAGGACGAGCGGTTCCCGGCCGCCATCGAGTCGGTCGTGCTCTCTCCCTACGTCAAAGGGATCCGGCGTGTCCTGCATGGAGACGGGACGCCGCCGGGGACCTGCCTCGGCAAGACCTTCGTGAAGAGCATCCGCTGGCTCGGCGAGCATGACCGGAGCTTTGACCTCGTCCTCAAGCCGACCAATCTCTCGGACGGCGTCCGACTCTCCGAGGAATGCCCCGACACGCGGTTCATCCTGGATCACTGCGGCAATGCCGATGCGAGGGCTTTCAATCCGAAGCTCGATCCCTCCCAGGCACCGGCACACAAGGCGGCGGACTGGAAACGCGATATCGATCGGCTGGCGAAGCGGCCCAACGTCATCTGCAAGATCTCGGGCGTCATCGCGTTCCTGCCCGAGAAGGTTCCGGCGGCCGAGTCGCTCGCGCCGATCGTTAACCACTGCCTCGACGCCTTCGGTCCCGAGCGGGTCGTCTTCGGCAGCGACTGGCCGGTCTGTCTTCTCGGGCGTCCCCTGGAGGTCTGGGTGGCCGCGCTCACCGAGATCATCCGGACGCGGCCGGCGGAGGACCAGCGGAAGTTGTGGTCAGGGAATGCGCTGCGGCATTACAAGCTCGAGGTCTGATGTCGGATCGGGCGACGGGGTATGGACGACTGACCGATTCGCCGTGACGCGCCAGCAGAGCGCGATACATCATGCGAAAGCTCGGCAATGCTCGAACCTTGAAC
>JAEYWB010000644.1 GCA_023429275.1 Planctomycetota bacterium | reverse complement strand
GGTTCGTCAAAGGGAACCTCGTCACGCGGCTCGCGCTCCTCGAACTCCTCGCGCAGTGGCAGGCCCCGGTGGCGGAGCTCGACCCCTGGCAGCCGCACACGGTCTCATCCGAGCGGCTCAGCGCCCTCGAGGACTGGGCGGACTCGCTCGCGATGTCGGGCGAAGTGGAGGCGCCGAAGTCTCCGGAGATATCGCCCGCCGAACTCGACGAGGCCCGGCTCGAAATGGACCGGATGGTCACCGCCGACCCGCTTGAGGCCGAGGCGATCATGGCCCGGCTCGCGCGGTTCAAGGAAGCTCTTCTTCCCGAGGTCCGCGCCCGTCGCGCCAAGGCGGAGCAGGATGTCGTTCGTGAGCGGCTCGACGCTCTGCGGTTCCGACTCGTCTCGTCCGATTCTCTCGCGCTCAAATGGCCCGGTGGACTCGCGCGGCTCGCCTCGACCGACGCGGCCAGGCGGCAGCAGGCGGCGTCGGAGCTTCCGGGCGTCATCGCTGCGGGAGACGAGCCGCTGCTGATCGAACTGTTCAGTCATCCCGACCCGCTCGTCCGGGAGTTGAGCCTCAAGGCCCTCCACGAGGCGGGTGGCGAGAAGGCGAGCAGCGAACTTGCCCGGCTCCTGGCCGATCCGGAGCCGAACGTTCGGGCGGCAGTCCTCAAGCAGATGACCGACAAGCCGACGATCGAACAGGCGAAGCAGATCATCGAGTACGTCCGGAACGAGACCGATCCGGATCTCATCGTCCACGCAATCCGGATGCTCAAGGAGGTGAAAAGTGCCAAGGCAGTCGAGTGCCTCATCAGCCTCCTGAAGCACGCCAGCTGGCAGGTCCGGGCCGAGGCGGTCGAGGCGATCGGGGCTTCGGTGACCGAGTCTCGCGGGAGCGCCGGCCTCGCCTACGACCTGACGCCCGAGAAGATCGCGGAGGCCTACGGGCAGATCATCGACGTCCTGGATGACGAGGATGGATTCGTCGTCGGCCAGGCCGTCATCGCACTTCGCAAGAGCAACCTCGCCGCCGCGGCTGAGCCGCTTGGTGAAACGGCGAACCGGCATCCCGAGCTCGCCGCCTCGATCGCGGAGACCCTGCTGGCAGGAGAGAAGCTCAAACCGAAAGCCATTCCGCTCCTTCGCCGCTGGCTGAAAGCGGAGCAGCCGTCGCTGCGGGCCGCGGCTCTCAAACGCCTGCAAAACGAAACCTGGCTCGACGGAGAGAAGGAGATCCTCCCGGCCCTCTCCGACCCGGACGAAACGGCCCGGATCGCCGCTCCCGACCAGTGGCTCGCGGAGGCCGACGGCGAGCGGCATTCGTCGACGATGAAAGGGGCGGGGGCGCCAGCCGACACCTCCGCGCCGGCCCCTTCGAAGAACCTGCTTGGCGGGGTCCTGCAGTTTCTCGGCCTGGGGGACGGAAGTACGCCAGTCCCTCCTCCTGCTCCTAAGACTTCGCCTCAGGAGCCCGCCCTGAAACCGGAACCAGAAACGCCGCCCCCTGCGGCAGACGATCTCAAGGCTCCGGCGCCGCCACAGATCGAGACCTGGCTCGCCTCGTTCCGTGCGGGAAAGGAGAACGACCGCGCCGAGTGGTTTACCAGGTCACGGGAGCCGCTCCAGAAGATGTTCGCGTCCATGTCGACCGCCGAGCGGATCCCTGCGGGGGTGGCGCTGATCGCGCTCGGCGACGATGCTGCGATCACGGAGTTGCTCAAGCTCGCCGCGGAAGAGCCAGGCCAGATCGTTTCCGTGGCCCGCGCGCTCCGCTGGCTTCCCTGGTCCGCACGGCCGGAGGCCTTCCGGACGCTGAGCCGCCTGGCCGGAAGCGACGAGGTCCGGATCGAGCTTTGCGAGCAACTCGTCGCGTTCCCCGACCCTCGCTCGGATGAACTCCTGTGGGAGATGCTTGCGGAGCCGGCGGCGTCGGCAGAGCTCGCCCAGGTCGTCGCCAGTAGCATCCTGAAACTGCATGGTCGGGAGATGGCCATGTACTACCCCGACCAGATCCAGGCAAAGCCTCCGACACCCCTCCGACGCGACAGCCTCGCCGCAAAGCTCGTAAGCTCCCATCCCTGGCAGACGCGCGTCGCCCTCGCGATCCTGCTGCAATTCGATTCCGAGGAGGCCCTTGTCGTCGCGCGGGAGATCGCGGACGACCCCTCCCGCCCGGCGAAGCTTCGGGAAGAGGCTTTCTCGCTCTCGCTTCTCGGTCTCGAGCCGAAGGAGGCGACGGCGGCGGCGGCGAAAGCGATCATCGAGTCGCCTCCTGGATGGGCCCGGAGTGCGCTGGCCTACCTGACACTCGGCGACCCGGCCGTTCAGACCTGGGCCGACGGGAAATTCCGCCTGCCGGTCATCCGGGCCGACGAGGACGAGTTCACAACCTCGCCTCAAACTTCCAAGGCCAGGCCGCCTCTTCCCCCGGAGCTAAAGCCGGAGCATCTCGCCGAGCTCAGCAACGATCCCGACCAGGATGTCGCGGCGCAAGCGGTCTATCTGCGGGCTCTCCTCGGGGAGAGCGTCGATCTCGAACCCCTCATCGCACGCTGGCGAAAGGGGGGAACGCCGGGCTACCGGACCCCAAGGTGGGACAAGCTCGTCTACGAGGCGATCGCCGCCCGGAATGAGACGCGTTACATGCCGGTTCTGGAAGAGCTTTACAAGTCCCTCTCGGAAGACCGCGGGTCGAGGGACGTCCGCGACTTCTACTGGGCGATCCGGTCCATGACCGGGCCGGAGGCTCTTTCACTGCGGAAGAAGATCCGCTCGGAGGTCGGCATGCAGAACCTGCAATAGCCTCTCGATCGGTCGAGTCTGGCGTCAGATCGACTGGAACCATATCCGGGCCAGGGCGGGCCTCTTCGCTTCAACGAATCCCTCTTCTCCTTACCTGCGGAATCGCCGTGAACAGAAAACTGATCGCCTCGACGATGGTCTGCGGCCTCGCTCTCGTGCTCTCCCTGCGTCCGGCTTTCGCCCAGGTGGCGAAAGAGGGGATCCAGGGGACGGGGCAGGGGACCATTTCTCTCCGGCCCGAGGCGATGCGGCTTCGGGTCAACCTGATCGCCAAGGCGTCGGACGTGCCGGAGGCGCTCAAGAAACTCAAGACGCTCAAGGAAAAGGCGGATGCGGAGGTCCGCAAGCTCGGAGCCACGGCGGACTCCATCCGCTTCGAGGATGCGGAAATGAGCGCCGCCGACAACGCGCGGCAAAAGCAGATCGAGCAGATGCTCCGGGCCCGGATGGCCTCGAAACGCGGTGGCCGGAGCGCCGTTCCTCCCGCTCCGTCGGTGACCGTTTCCATGGCGCTCACCGCGGACTGGCCCCTCAAGGGGGAGGGAGCCGAAGACCTGATCGTCGAGACATCGGCCCTTCAGAAGAAGATCAGAGAGGTCGATCTCGCCGGAGCGAAGGCGGCCGAGGAGCCGACCCCCGAAGAGGCGGAGCTTGCCGAAGAGATGGCGGAGATGGAGATGCAGTACAACCAGCGTGGCGGGGCAAAGCCGGGAGATCCTGTCTTCAGCTACGTCGCACGGATTCCGGAGAAGGAACGGGAGCGGGCCCTTGCCGAGGCCTTCACGGCCGCCCGCTCCGAAGCGGAAAAGCTGGCGAAGGCGGCCGGCGCGCGGCTCGATCGACTTCAGAGTCTGCAGTCGTCCACCTCCATGAGCTACGGCGCCGACGAGTACGACCGGTACTACGA
>JAEYWB010000840.1 GCA_023429275.1 Planctomycetota bacterium | reverse complement strand
AGGTCGCGCGGCGGTTTCCAATCTTTCGAATGCCCAGCTCCCATGCGGCGGTCTTTGAGCGCGACGCCGGGTATCTGCTCGTCGAGGAGTGCGTCCGCGCCCAGTGGGAAGCCGCCCGCGCCGCGGGCGCTGACCTCCATGGAGAGGAGCCGGTGCTCGAATGGCGGGCGACCGACTCCCGGGCGATCGTTCGGACCGCCCGGGGCGAGTACGTCGCTGACCGGCTTGTGCTCACAGCGGGGGCTTGGGCGGGAAACCTCCTCCGCGATCTCTCCCTCCCTCTCACGGTCTCACGGAAAGTCGCGGCCTGGTTCCCTGCGTCTCTCCGATCGGCACGGACCGGGTCGGGAATGCCGACGTTCTATGTCGAGCAGGGCGATCGAGCGTTCTACGGCTTTCCCAGTCTCGACGGTCACACGATCAAGGTCGCGGAACATACCGGAGTCGAGCCGGTCGATGACCCATCGGGCGTCGATCGGACTGTTTCGGCGACCGAGCTTGTCGGGGTCCAAGCGTTCCTTGAGCGGGTGATGCCGGAGATCGGCACACCCCCGGTGCGAACCTCGGTCTGCCTCTACACGCTCTCGCCCGACCACCACTTCCTCATCGACCGTCACCCGGAGCATGCAAGCGTCGTCTTCGCTGCCGGGTTCTCCGGGCACGGCTTCAAGTTCTGCCCGGTTGTCGGAGAAGCGCTTGCCGACCTGGCGATGAACGGACGGACGGACCTTCCGATCGGCTTCCTGGGGCTCGAACGCCTGCGCCGAAAAGAGGCGGCCTCTGTCAGTTCGACTTGAGGCTGGCGACTGCCGACGCGCGGTCGGGGAAGATCGGCCAGAGGCGATTGAGGTTCGTGACCTCGAGGACTTCGAGACAGTAGGGGTTCAGTCCGCTCAAGACAAACGCGGCCCCCGGACGGGTCTTCAGCTTGTTCCAGCCCCGGAACAAAGATTCGATGAAGGACGAACCAAAAAACTGCGTGTGAGAAAGGTCGACAACGACTTTCGCACTCTCGCCCCCTGCGGCCTGCAGGAGAGCTTCCGAGGCAGCGGGGATCGAGTCCTCGGAGATGCGGTCGAACGCCGGACCGAAGGTGACGACGGTGACTCCGTCTTCGGTCACGATGTCGGGCTTCTTGGTTACGGCCATGTTGTCCTCTCACCGCCTTAATGACGGCAATGCTACTCCGTCAAAGACTTATGTCAATCAGCCCGAAGCGGGCCGGAAGACCCCAACACGGGCGTTCTTGCCGCTCCGCGCGGAGTCTACAGGAATTCCATGACGACCGAGTCGGCAAAGCATCGTCCCCGACGCGTCAGACGCAGCCGGCCCTCGCCAATCTCAAGCCATCCCTTTTCGAGGAACCCCTGCGCAGCGTCCCCTCCCAGGTCGAGCAGGCCGAAGCCGAAGCGGCCTTCGAACTCCGCGATATCGATCCCCCGGACGAGCCGCAGCCCGACCATGACCGCCTCGCGAGCCTGCTCCTCGGCCGAGAGGACCTCGACCTCGGCAATCGGGTCGTTCCCCGTGCGAATCCGTGAAAGCCAGGTCGTGACGCTTCGGTGATTGAGACGCCGGACCCCTCCGAGGAACGACGCGGCCCCCGGCCCGAATCCGTAAAACGGCTCGGCATTCCAGTAGACCTGGTTGTGGCGGCACTCCCAGCCGGGGCGGGCATAGTTCGAAATCTCGTACTGCGCGAAACCGGCGGCGGGGAGCCTGTCCATCGCCTCTTCGTACATTTGCAGCTCGAGTTCCTGGTCCGCCTGGGGGAGCTCTCCCCTGGATCGCTTCGACCAGAACGCCGTCCCCCGCTCGAATGTCAGCCCGTATGCGGAGATGTGGGCCGGCCCGAGGGCGATGGCGCGGTCGAGGTTTTCACGCCACTGCTCCAGAGTCTGTCCCGGGACGGCGAAGATCAGATCGAGCGAAACATTGTCCCAGCGCTCCCGCAGGCTCGCGACCACCGCCTCGACGTCTGCGGCCGAGTGGTCGCGCTCGAGGACCTGGAGTTCGGCGGGCTGAAACGACTGGACACCGAGACTGATCCGCGTCACTCCGGCAGCCTTCATGGCATCGAGCTTGTCGCGCGACAGCCCGACGGGATTCGCCTCGACGCTGAACTCGGCCCCCGTGGAAAGTCCGAACGCCGCACGGGTCAGAGCCAGGAGGCGTTCCAGCTTGTCCGTGGGGAGGTGAGTCGGCGTGCCGCCTCCGAAGAACAAAGTATCGACCTCGACCGGACCACCGAGCGTCTGGAGCTGAAGGTCGAGCGCCGCCAGGTAGCTGTCGATCAGGTCGTCGCGCCGCGCGACGAGCGTGAAGTCGCAGTAGCCGCAGCGGTGAGCGCAGAACGGGACATGAATGTAGGCGGCACGCGGTTTTGAGGTGTCTCGAGGCATTGGCTGCGCGGTCGAACGACTTTTCAAGCCTCAATCCGAGGACCGAAACTCGAACGACCATCGCGATCGTTCTCCAGAGATCATCGTGAGCGGCCCTTGCGTCCGCGAGCCTTCCCGGGACCTGACGGGGGAGGACTTGAGTTTCGTCCTCGTCGCCCGGCGGAGCCCTTCGGCTTCCCGCCGTTACTGTGTCCGGACCGATCGTTTCGACCGCCTGAGTCACCGTTGCCTCGCGAGCCGGAGCGCGGTCCTCGACCGGCCGCCGGCCTCTTGTGGTCCACGAGCGTCATGTCGAGTTCGCGGCGATCGGGATCGACCCGGACCACCTCGACCTGGACCGCATCTCCGAGCTGATAGGTCCGTCCGGTCTTCCGGCCGATGAGTCGCTGGCCGACCTTGTCGAACTCGAACGATTCGTTCCCCGGAAGCGACGAGACATGAACGAGTCCCTCCGCCGGCAACTCCGTACCGCGGCAGAAGAAACCGAACCGGTCGACACCGGTGATCGTCGCGGGCATCCGCATTCCGACCTTGTCCTCGAGGAACAGCAGGAGCTTGACGCGGTTCAAGGTCCGCTCGGCGTCGGCCGCTCGACGTTCCGTCATCGAACAGTGGAAGCAGATATGTTCGAGGGCTTCCCCCCGGAATCCCTGGGGGCGCCTGTGGCCATCGATGATCTGCGACAGGAGCCGGTGAACGATCAGGTCGGGATAGCGGCGGATCGGGCTCGTGAAGTGGCAGTACTCCTTCTCAGCAAGAGCGTAGTGACCGATGTCCTTCGGCGAGTATTCCGCCTGTTTGAAGCTTCGCAGCAGGGCGAAGTTGACCGCCCGCTCCTGCGGCGTCCCGGCGACGCGGGTCAGCAGCCCCTGAAGCTCCTTGCGGCTGTCCGGCTTCTTGAGATGGAAGCCGAGAGCGTCGACGAACTCGGCGAAGGCCTTGAGCTTGGGCATGTTGGGCTCGCCGTGCGTCCGCCGCGGGTACTCGATGCCCCGGTTCGACAGTTCCGTCGCCACGGCGACGTTAGCCGCCAGCATGTACTCCTCGATGAGCTGATGGCTCTCGTCGTGGAACGTCTCATGGGCGCCGGTCACCCGCAGATCCTTGTCGAGGTCGAGCTTGACCTCCGGAAGGTCGAGGTTGATCGCTCCGTTCCTGATCCGCTTCCGGCGGAGTTTCATCGCAAGGGCGTGCATGTCGCACAGGAGCCGCCGGATCGGGGCCGCCACTTCCGGATGCTTGTCCGGGTTCGTGACGATCGGCATCACCTCTTCGTATGCGAACCGCTTTGCCACCTTGATGGCGGTCCGGGCGAACCGCCGCTTGCGGACGTTCCCCTCTTCGTCGAGTTCAAGAATGGCCGAGAGGGTGTAACGGACGCGGCCCTCCTGCAGGCTCGCCAGGCCGTTCGAGATCACCTCGGGAAGCATCGGGATGACGGTCGCGGGAAGATAGACGCTCGTCCCGCGGGTGCGGGCGTCGTCATCGAGCGGGGTGTTCTCTTCGACGAAGTGGGAGACGTCGGCGATGTGGATCCCGAGCTGCCAGTGGCCGTCGGGAGTCTTCTTGAGCGAGATGGCGTCGTCGAAGTCGCGGGCGTCGACCGGGTCGATCGTCACGATCAGCTCGTTCGTCCAGTCGTCGCGACGGATCATCTCCGTCTCGTCGAACTCGTCCGCCTGGCGGCGGGCTTCCTCGTGAGCCTCGGCGGTGAACTCGACCGGCAGGCCGTACTCGTGGATGACGAGCTGTGTGTCGACTCCCGCTTCCCCGCGCGGGCCGAGCACCTTGGTCAGGACGGCTTCGCCCGGCTGGCTGCCGGTCGGGAAGCGGAGCATCTCGACGACGACCTTGTCGTCGGGCTGGGCTCCCTTGGCACCGGGGTCGCCGACGGAGATCGGCTGTTCGAACTGACGGCCGTCGATGGCGACCCAGCCGGCGTCGTCCTCTTCGAAATAGGTTCCGACAAAGACCGTCGTCGCCCGCTTGATGACTTCGACGATCTCCGCGCTCCGCTGGCCTCCCGATCGGCGGGCGGCCGTCAGCTTCGCGAGGACCTCGTCGTCGTTCTGAGCGTCCTTCATGTCGTACCGGTCGACGAAGACGTCACCGATCACGCCCCGCGGAATCGGCGGAGTGAGGACCAGGTAGCCATCGCCGGAACGTGTCCGGCGGACGGTTCCCGTGAGGAGTCCTGCCGTCGTCCGGCCGAGGACGAGCCCCGTCGTCGAGACGCGGGCTGCTCCGGCGGCGACGAGTTCGTCGACCGCTTCCTGGAGGGCGGCCAGCCGGTCACGCTTGAGACCGAGCTTTTTGCCGAGCCCCTTGACGTCCGTGGGGTGGTAAGAAGGGCCTTCGATGAACGTGAGAACCCGCTGAGCAAGAATATTCATGAAAAGAGATTGGCGCACTTCGTAGAGAAAGACAACACGTCCGCTGCGGAGGTTCGCGGTTCTCTCGCTCTCCGAGGAAAATTCGGTCAATCGATCTCCGGGAGCTCTCGCAGTCCGGTCAGCGTGAACCGCCTGGCCTCGGCCCCCTCGGGGACGATGTCGATCCGGACAAGGTCCTGCGGCAGGACATCCGCGATCCGTTCCGCCCACTCGATCAGGCAGACTCCTCCGGCATTGAGGAGCTCCGGCCCGCCAAGTTCGAGGAACTCGTCGCTGTCTTTCAGGCGGTAGGCATCGACGTGGAAGGCCGGAATCCTTCCAGAGTACTCCTGCACGATCGTGAAGGTCGGACTGTTGACGAGGGCTTCGTCGCAGCCGAGCGCCTCGGCGATGGACCGGACGAGAGTCGTCTTCCCGGCGCCGAGCGGTCCGTTGAGGGCAACGACGCTCCCGATCGGCAGGGCCGCGGCCAGGCGGTGCCCGAGGCGGCGCGTTTCGGCAGGAGATTCGGTCAGGATGGAGAGAGGAGTCATCACCGGGATACGAGAGGGGGATCGCCACCAGGCTGGGCGATCAACGGGTGGACAACGCGGCCAGAACACCGCCCCCGATCGTCAGGAGGCTGGCGGCGACGATCATGAGCGGCTGAACGGTCTTCCATTCAGCGAGGAAGACCAGGCTGACGCCGACCGCGACAAGCGTGTTCATATTGTAGAGGGGGACGAGCTGGCTGAGCTGCCCGCCGTAACGGCCAAGGGCCATCGCGATCCCGACCATTCCGGCCGACCACAACGCGGCACAGAGAGCGGTGTTCGTGGCGCTCGGTCCGCTGATCGTGAGGTCACGCTGCACCAGGGTGACGATCACGCCCACGGCGAAGACCGTCGTGCCGATGATCATCAGGTACGGCCCCGTCCCGATCCCGATGCGGTTCGCTGTCTTCTGGAAGACCGCCGAGAGACCCAGGCAGATCGCGGGGAAGACCCCGCCAAGGAGCAGGGGGGTGAGGTTCGATTTCATGGGGAGATGATAGCGAGTCGAGTCACGCGCCGATCATCTCGTAGCCGTTTCGCCACGAAGCGCCAGTGGAGCGCGGGCTTGAAACGGTGAACGCCGAGTGGAATCCGCACTCCGCTGGCGCGTGGCGGTTAAACGGATGAGCTGGCGTGCCGGGTGACTTCGTCGATCGACTCGATGGCCGCGTCGATCAGCTCGTCCACGAGTTCCACCGGCATGGCGAGCGCCGGCATCAGGACGACGACGTCGCCGAGCGGGCGGAGAATCACCCCACGGCGGCGCGCGGCGAGCGTCACCTGGTGGCCCAGGCGGAGACTGGCAGGGAACGGTTCCAGCGTCTCGCGGTCACGGACCAGCTCGATGCCGACCATCGTTCCCTTCTGACGGACCTCCGCGACATGGGGACGGCCCGCCAGGACGGCAAGCCGGCTCTGGAGGCGATCCGCCAGCCGGGCGGCGTTGGCAAGGAGGTTCCGGCGATCAAACAGCTCGAGCGAGGCGAGCGCCGCCGCACAGCCCAGGGGGTTTCCGGTGAACGTGTGGCCGTGAAAGAAGGTTTTTCCCTCGGACGGCTCGGCCAGGAAGGCGTCGTAGATCTCGTCCGTAGCGAGCGTCGCGGCCACGGGGAGATATCCGCCGGTCAGTCCCTTCGCCAGGCAGAGAAGATCGGGCGAGACCTCCTCCTGTTCGCAGGCGAAGAATGTCCCCGTCCGTCCGAATCCGACCGCGACCTCGTCGGCGATCAGCGGGATGCCGTACTCCTGTGTTAGTTCCCGCGCCCGCCGCAGGTAGCCCGGCGGATGGACGAGGATCCCGGCCGCTCCCTGAACGAGCGGTTCGAGGACAAAGGCGGCGATCCGGCGATGATGCGTTCGGATCGTCCGCTCCAGCTCGGCAAAGCAGTGTTCCCGCCAGGCCTCCCGGGACATCCTTTCGGGCCGGCGGAGCGACGCGGGCGAGGGAACCGACTGAGTCGGGAACAGCAGCCGGCCATAGACGTGGTGGAACAGCTCGATGCTGCCGATGCTGACGGAGCCGACTGTGTCTCCGTGGTAGGCCCCCTGAACGCTGATGAACAGGTCCCGTTCGTCCGATCCTCCCGGCTTCTGCCGGTGATACTGGAACGCGATCTTGAGAGCCGCCTCGACCGCCGTTGCGCCGCTGTCGGAGTAGAAGACCTTCGTGAGGCCCGCCGGAGCCCGCTCGACGAGGCGCCGAGCCAGCTCGATCGAAGGACGAGACGACAGGCCGAGAAGCGTCGTGTGAGCGACGCGGTCCAGCTGGTCGCGGATCGCCTGGTCGATCTCCGGCACGCGATGGCCGTGGACGTTGCACCACAGCGAAGAGATCCCGTCGAGATAGCGTCGTCCTTCGACATCGGTCAGGTGAAAGCCGTCGGCCGACTCGATGATCGGGACGTGCTCCTCCCGGAACGCCTGCATCGGCGCAAACGGGTGCCAGACGTGGTCGTTATCCCACTGCCGCAGCAGGGCCGGATTGACGTCCGGGCTCGTATCGCGAGACATGTCGTTCGACTTCGCCTCTTCGCATTGATCCAGAAACCAACGAACGCCGCACCTGCCGGCGCGGCGCTCTTCTCTCAACCCTTCGTCCCTGCGGCTGACCGGGCCAGGGCGATCCCCTGGTCAGAACTTCCAGCCGTCCGGGAGGACGGTATTTCGCGGGACGACGATGATCCCGTCCCGGACGACGAGCGGTCCGCGCTCGCCGTCGCTCGGGAAGCCGGGAGGAAGCTTGATCGTGACGTTCTTGCCGATGCAGACGTTCTTGTCGACGATCGCCTTCTCGATGATCGTCCCTTCGCCAATCCCCATCGGGATCCCGTCGGGATTTGTCGTCGCCCGCACGTCGTTCGGGAAGAAGTCGGCTCCCATCAGGACCGTGTCGCGAATGACCACCTTGCGTCCGAGGACCGCCCGCAGGCCGATGAGGCTATGATGAATGACCACTTCCGGCTCGATCTTGCAGCCGTCGGCGATCAGGCTGCGGCTGATCGTCGCGCCGTCGATCCGCGACGGCGGGAGGAACCGCGGGCGCGAGTAAATCGGCGAGCTGGCGATGTCCATCTGGAACGGCGGAACCGGATCGGTCAGGTCGAGGTTTGCCTGGTAGAACGCGCCGATCGTTCCGATGTCTTCCCAGTAACCATCGAACATGTGCAGCTGCACATGCCGGGTCCGGATCGACATCGGGAAGACCTCCTTGCCGAAGTCGTGGTAATCGGTCTTCGTGAGGACGTCGACGAGTGTGTCGCGGTTGAAAAGGTAGATCCCCATGCTCGCGACGTACTCGCGTCCCTTGCTGTCGATCCCCTGCTCCTTGAGCCAGGCGGGATCGGTTCGAACAAGCTTCAGTTCCTGTTCGGTCTTCGGCTTTTCGAGGAAGCCCTCGACGCGGCCTGACTCGTCAAACCGGATGATTCCGAATCCGGAGGTCTGCTTCGTCTCGACCGGGAGGCCGGCGATCGTGACGTCGGCGTTGTTCTTGATGTGCGTCTCGAGCATCTCCCGGAAGTCCATCCGGTACAGCTGGTCGCCCGAGAGAATCAGGACATGTTCGATCCCGGCTTCCTGGATGTACCGGAGCTGCTTGCGGACGGCGTCGGCCGTCCCCTGGTACCAGTCCATCCCTTCGTTCGTCTGCTGCGCGGCGAGGATCTCGACGAAGCCGCCGGAGAAGGAATCGAAGTTGTACGACTGGCGGATATGCCGATGGAGGCTGACGGAATTGAACTGCGTCAGGAGATAGATGCGGCGGATGCCGCTGCTGATGCAGTTGGAGATCGGGATGTCGATGAGCCGGTACTTGCCGGCGAGGGGGACGGCGGGCTTGGAGCGATCGGCCGTGAGGGGCAGGAGCCGCGTCCCTTTTCCACCACCGAGGACCAGGCACACGACGTTCTTCATGACATTACCCTGCATCGTTCTTTTTTTGAGGCGAATGACCGCCGACCGGTATCAGGCGCGGACCGGCGAGCCGCGACTCAGCCGTATCGTGTCCGATTCTAAAGGAACATTCAAATCGTGA
>JAEYWB010000601.1 GCA_023429275.1 Planctomycetota bacterium | reverse complement strand
ACGCACCCGGGCCCCACTCCTCGCCGGTGTCGTTCTTCAACGTCTCCGGTGGCTCATCCGCCGTCTCAGGACCCCATTCGTAGACGGTCGCCGGTCCTGGATCCGAGGAGGGAGCAGGGACGCCCCTCCCTTCGGCGACGGAAGCGCTTGCAGGTGGCAGGTCCGTCGACATCTCATCCCATGACAGGGCGAGCGGCTCATTCCACTGGAGGGGGAGCTCCCGAAGGTCGACGAGCGCGCTCTGGACGGTCTCCAGCGAGACGCGCCGTTCCTCCTCGGCAAACGCGATCAGCAGCGCGTGGTCGGCCAGCTGGTTGATACGTCGCGGGTTTCCTTCCGCCGCATGGACGATCAGCGAGAGTGCTTCCGGCGAGAACACGTTCTCGACGTCACAGCCAGCCCAGGCAAGCCGGTACCGGATGTACTCGGCGGACTCGTCGGCTCCGAGAGTCTCGATGCAGGCGTGGCATCCGACCCGCTGGTTCAGGGCGCTGAGAGGCCCTTCCGAAAGCGTTTCCTCGAGGGCCAGCTGGCCGCTCAGGACGACGTGGATCAGGGGGCGCCCCCCGGCGTGGTAGTCCGCCAGGGTCCGGAGTTCCTCCAGGAATCTCGCGGGGAGGAGATGGGCCTCATCCATCACGAGGAGCAGGTGGCGGTGTCGAACAGACTCGTTCGCTCCCTCCTCCTCCGACCCTTCGATGCGCAGAGCGTTCAGGACGCCGAGCCGGGCCTCCTGTTCCGAAAGGCCGATGTACGGCTGACCGAGCTCGTAGAGGATTCCCTGCAGCAGCGCCCGGCGGGAGGGGAAGCGGGACGTCCCGAGGAAGGCGCAGACGAACTGGTCGGCCAGTTCGTGGCAGAGCCGTTTGCAGAGGAGTGTCTTGCCGGCTCCGGCCGGGGCGGTCAGGACGGCGATCCCCTGGTCTCGTTCGACGCAGTAGCGGAGGTCACGGATGGCGTCGGCCATCTGCGGCAGCGGCACGAAGCACTCCGGTTGGGGAATCGGCGAGAATGGCCGATGCCGCATTCCGTAGAAGGCCTCGTACACGACTCGCTCTCCTCAATTCGGACGCGGGGACTCGATTTCAGCGGCAAGGCGAATCGAGCGGAGTCCCGGCGCAATCCCTCGCTAAGTACAGATCGTGCCCCGCGCGGGGAGGACTCCAGCCGAAACCCGAAGGGGGCGAGGTCACCGGGCGATTCCCTCCTCCTGCCAAGAGGGAGACAAGCAAGACAGAGGCTTTGGGGTTCCTGGGGAATCTCGAGAGCTGACTCGGTTGGATTTTTGTTGATGACCTCCGATTCGGCGAAGAGATCCACCGGGAGTTGCCGCACCACTCTCAGACGGTTTTCGTATCGCCACGAACGGATGACGGGCTCTCGATCGAATCGTCCGGCCCCCTCCAGGGGACTGTTGGAGAACGCTTTCCTTCGCAATTCCGCCAAACTTCATACGCCCTCAACATGAGCGGACGAAACTCGCTGTGAGACGAACTTGGTGGGACTCGGTCGCAAGACCCGGTCGTCTCTCTCCCACCGCCTCGACTCAGGAGGCCCTATGGTTTCGCAAGTCTGCACAGGGAAGTCGCAGCCGGTTCGGACGTTGTTTCTGAGTGACGTTCACCTTGGAAGCCGGCACGCGCAGACGGAGCCGCTGCTGGAATTCCTGGGCCGGTGGATTCCCAGCAAGGTCGTTCTTGTGGGGGACTTTCTCGATGGGTGGCAGTGGCGGGCCGGCTGCTGGCACAAGAGTTACGGCCGCATCCTGAACGTCTTCGAGTACTGGGCCGATCGGGGCACGACGATCCAGTACACGCCAGGGAACCACGATGCGTTCCTCCGGGACCGGACGATCGCCCGCGTCATCGAGCGGCAGCTCGGCTTCATCGAGATCCGCGACGAATTCGAGACGGAGCTGTTCGACGGGCGGAAGTTCCTGGTGATGCACGGCGACCAGTTTGACTGTGTCGAAGGGAAGGCGCAGTGGCTCAGCCGGCTCAGCACGACCCTCTACGACTCGATCCTCACGGCGAACTGGCACCTCAGCCGCCTGTTCGCCCGCCGCGACATCAGTCCTTATGACCTGTGTGCCCGGGCGAAGAAGCGCGTGAAGCAGGTCATCCGCTTTCTCAGCGGATTTGAAACCTCGATTCTCGAATACGCCCGGAACAAGGGCTGCCACGGAGTCGTCTGCGGCCATCTGCACACTCCCGCCATCGCCCTTCGTGGCGACATGACGTACTGCAACACCGGAGACTGGGTCGAGAACTGCAGCGCCATCATCGAGCATGATGACGGAGCCCTCGCTCTCGAACACTTCTACAGCGGCGCTCCGCGGCGACGTTCCGTCCTCGCCCCGCTGCCATCGCGTCCGGCGCCGTCGCGACCCCGTGACCGGGCGGCAGCGCCCGCGCTTGCCCTCGAGGCGGCGATCGCCCAGCTCGCGGACACCCGGACCGCTCAGACATAGCTCGACGCCCTCCTGGGCGGGGGATCGCGAGCGCAGCCCTCCGATGCCGTTCCATGCTCGAAACTCTTCGCCGCCGCTGGTTCAGCCTGATTCACCTCAGGAACCTCGTCTACAACCAGTGCTGGGAAGACCCGCGGCTGGATCGCGAGGCTCTCGAGCTCACGGGCGACGATAACGTGGCGGTCATCACCTCGGCGGGCTGCAATGCGCTCGACTACGTCCTGGCCGGTGCCGGCCAGGTCAACGCCGTCGACATGAACCCGATCCAGAACGCGCTCCTGGAGCTCAAGGTCGCGGGGATCCGCGAACTGCGGTACGAAACCTTCTTCGAGATCTTCGGCAAAGGACACTGCAAGTCGTGGGAGTCTGTCTACCCCGCGATGCGAAGGCGTCTTTCCCCGATCGCCGCGAGGTTCTGGGACAAACGCGGCCGGACGTTCTTCGACAGCAATCGAAGCTTCTACTTCCGCGGGTCGTCCGGCCTCTTCGCGTGGCTGATCAACGGCTACATCAGGCGGTTCACGCGGATTCGCGGCCCGATCAGCGCCTTGCTTGGCGCGAAGTCCGTCGAGCAACAGGCGGACATTTACCATCGAGAGCAGTTGCGTCTGCGGCTGTTCCGCCCGCTGATCCGATGGGCGCTGCGGCGCGACACCACAATGGCGATGCTCGGCGTCCCTGCCAGCCAGCAGCGGCAGATCGACCGGGACTATCCCGGCGGAATCTCCGCTTTCATCATGGACCGCGTCGAGTCCGTCTTCACGCGGCTGCCGATCGCCGACAACTACTTCTGGCAGGTCTATGTGACCGGGAAGTACACCCCCGACTGCTGTCCTGAATACCTGAAGCGGGACAACTTCGAGAAGCTCAAGGGAGGCCTGGTCGACCGTCTCCACATCGTCACCGGATCACTGCTGAGCTTCCTTCTCGAGAGCGAGCAGCCGATCACGCGGTTCGTCCTTCTCGACCACATGGACTGGCTGTACGAACACCACCGAGACGCCCTCCACGCCGAATGGCAGGGAATCGTCGACCGCGCGGCTCCGAATGCCCGCGTGATCTGGCGGAGCGCCGGGTTCCGCTGCGACTTTGTCGACACGATTCCGGTCCAGCTCGCCGGACGCACCCTCCCCGTGGGAGAGCTGCTCCACTACGACCGCGAGCTGGCGGGCAAGCTCCATCTTCGAGACCGCGTCAACACCTACGGCAGCTTCATGATTGCCAGGCTGAAGAAGCCGGTCGCCTAGAGTCGGAGCTCGATCGGCAGTCCTTGTGGCTCCCCCCTGCAACCCTCACTTCCCGTGTCGTTCGCTCCTCCGGTATCGATGTCCCTATGGCTGCCTCGAAAGCTCTCCAGGATCTCCGGGTCCTCTGGCAGATGGTGTTTCACCCGACACGGGGGACGACGCACCAGGAACGTCTCGACAGTTTCTATGCCGGACAGGCGAGCGCTTACGACCAGTTCCGCCAGCGGCTCCTTCATGGCCGCCGGGAGATGATCGACGCCATGGAGGTCCCCGAGAACGGCGTGTGGGTCGACATGGGAGCAGGGACGGGGGAGAACGCCGAACGGATCGGTCCGCGGCTCTCGAACCTCTCGCAGCTCTACCTGGTCGATCTCTGTCCCTCGCTGCTCGGCGTCGCCCGGGAGCGAATCAAGAAGCACGGCTGGACCAACGTCACCGCCATCGAAGCGGACGCGACGACCTTCGTCCCGCCGACGGGAACGGCGGATATCGTGACGTTCTCCTACTCCCTCACCATGATTCCGGACTGGTTCCGGGTGATCGACCAGGCTCTGACGTTCTTGAAGCCGGGTGGGACTCTGGGCGTTGTCGACTTCTACACGGCCCGCAAGTATCCCGCGGATGGGATGGCGCGGCATTCCTGGATCACACGGACGTTCTGGCCGGCCTGGTTCGGGTCATCGAACGTCTTTCTGCATCCCGACCACATTCCTTACCTTCAGTCGCGTCTTCAGCAGACGAAGCTGGTCGAGGGGAAGGCGAAGGTCCCGTACCTTCCGTGGCTCCGGGCTCCGTACTACCAGTTCATCGGCAGGAAAATCGATCCGCGAGGGACAACCGAACGACCGACGTGAACCGGACGCACTCGCGTGCCGGCTGATGGCGTGCACGGACCGAGCAGCGGCCAGGCGGCCTCCGCCTGGTTCGAAAGATCATTCTGGCTCGTCCCGATCCTCAGGATCCCGCAGGAGCTGCGCCGAGATATTGACGGCGAAGGAATAGAAGCCGCTGTCGCCCCCTTTGAAGGCGTTGTGGTAGACGCGGGTCACTTCGGCCGTCGCGCCGTTCTCGAGGATGATGCGTTCTCCGATTCGCGGGATCGCATAAACGTGAGCGGAAAACGAGAGGCCGCTCACCTCGTCGTCACCATGGCAATGCACGATGACCGGGACGAGCCCGAGCCGCTGCGCCTCGATGAAGTCCTCCTTAGGAATGTGCGGGTTCTCGGTCGGATCGAAGGATTTTCTCGTGGCCATCGTTTCCTCCCGGTGGACAGGGGGGCGCCTCTCTCTCCTGGAACCAAGTATAGGAGGACGCGACGACTCACGGTCGGAGAGGACTCTCCGCGTTCCCCTCACCACGCCGGCCCGAAGCGTCGTTCCCATGACAGTTGGCCGGTGAGGGGACGGCATGCCCCGTCTCCGATCGCGGAAGTGCTGCGATCGGGCCCGAAAGTGAAAGAAGGCGGGCCGCAACCTCCAGGTCGCGGCCCGCCTGTCGGCGTTCCAAACAAGAGCATCCGGGGACAGCGATTCCACGGAGGTGATGGTCTCCGGGGCCGATCAGGTCCGTTTCAGGACTGAACCGGCACCGCCGGAATCGCGTCGTACGTCTGCGTCCGTTCCGCCACCTTGCGGTATCCGAGATCGCGAATCACCTCGAGAACTTCGCTCCAGGTGGGGAACATGCGGCCGCTCCGCCGCTTGTAGTCATCCATGGCCTTCATGAACTCGACTTCATCCGGCTGATAATCGCGTTCGCACGTGGTCGGGTCGATCTGACGGCGGCGTTCGACGGTCCGCCGGTCGGTCGCCCGCCGTTCAGGGGCCTTGTAGTCCGGGTCCTTCGTCTTCCGCCGGTCCAGCCGGATGCGGCGGTCGGGACGATCCCGGCGGTCGACAACGATGTCGTCCGACCGGTTCTTCGCTTTCTGCATGGGTGAGATCCTTGGGGGATAAGGAGGGAACGAGAGGTCGGGAAAGGAGGCTCCATCATCCGGTCCACGGGTTCTCGAGGGACAATCCATCGCCGTAACTATGCGGTCTGTTTTCCTTCCGGGGGGCCGTTACCGGTCGGCTGAAGTGGAAAAGCCAGAGAAGGGTCAGGGAATGTGCCCGACGGTCCGGATCTGCACGTTGTGAGAGTCAACGCATCCTTGCGGGCGCTCCGTTCGGCAAAATCGGAGAAAGCGGAAGAGACGGAATATCGGGAAGACCGGGGCCGGGGTGAGAGGGTTTTCCCGCGAGTCGCGATTGCCCGGAAGG
>JAEYWB010000591.1 GCA_023429275.1 Planctomycetota bacterium | reverse complement strand
AAGGCGACGTATCACGTCTCGGCTCGCCTGTACGACGCCCCGCCCTCGAAGGCGGTCCCCATCCGCGATCTCGAAAACGCGTACCTCCAGCTCTGGGACGATGTCCCCCAGGGAAAGTGGTTCACGGCGCCGGGGCGGCAGATTCTCCACTGCACGTTCGGCTCGACCCTCACCGATCCGGCGCTCGGCCCGCTCGTCCGTTCCTGTCTCGAAGCCCATCCCGAAACCTACAACGAAGTCCTCGCCGACCACTTCTCGCGGCATCTTGAGGCGCTCCGGCAGGGACTGTCGTAGCGCAGACGGGAGTCAAGATGGGTCACTCGGTGATGTCGCGCTTCACGATGGCCGGGACGAGCTCGTCGGCCGGGACGCGGACTTCGATGTGGTAGGCCGGATGCTCGGACGATCCACCACGGACGATCGTCGCCACGCCAAGCGGGCCGCTTGAACCGGGGAGGGGGGGACTCCAGTCCTCCGCCGCGAAGTCGCTGTCGGAGTGGAGTGACCGCCGGATCTCGTGCTCGATTGCGTCCGCCATCATCTCCGCCTGGAGCACCCAGAGCTGCCGCTCCGCCTGGCGTGTCCGCATGATCATCTGCCGGACGCGCCCGACGCCGATTGCCGTGCTCATGCCCATCACGACGATGGCGATCAGGAGCGCAAAGCCGCGGCGGCGGGAGTGTGTCGATGAAACAGGCATCGATTTCATCACGTCCCCTCCCGAGCGGGCTCTGGGTTTGTCGCCGGTGGCTGCGGCCGAGCCGTTCCAACACTCGCATCGATCACGGTCGTCTGCAGCGGGTCGGGGCGTGCGGATCCGGCCGGGAGGTCAGGGGCCGACGGAGTCACTCCCCGGGGAGCGTCGAGTTCCAGCGCGATGAGACGTCCTCCCTGCGAACGGCGGAATCTGACCACGCCATCGACGTTCCAGCGCTCGAAGGCGACGGGCGATTCGTCGCGCACAACCTTTCGCGTGATGCTCCGCTCGTCCGAACCGGCATAGAGGACCTGGGCTCCGTCGACGAAGAGCTCGACCTCGTCGCTCTCGCTGTCCATGGCGGGCCGGATGATCTGCCCGGCCCGGTGAACGTCCTCGCGCCACGTCCTGGCCAACCTGGTCCTCTGGCGTTGCGCCTCTTCGAGATGTGATCCCGCGACGTCGATGTGAAGCACGCGGCTGAGGATCTGAAATCCCAGCAGGCCGATCGCCGACAGGAGGAACATGTACAGGACGCACTCGATCAGCGACACGCCGTTTCGAGCAGGCCCGGGCTGAGCCGGTCTCAAGAGCTTCATGGGACCTCCCTGGCCGGGGCGGCCTCGTGAACGGGGATCCAGCACGCCAGCGCGACCGTCTGGGGAGTTCCCTGCTCGCCGGTCCAGGCAATCGTCAGGACGACCCGCTCCTGCTGAGCGAGTCTCGCTCGTACGGCTCCCTGCTCATCCGGCTCGTTCTCAATCCTGGCTGTGAACCGGACATCGTCGAGGGCGGGAGCCAGCCGTTCGCTGACGACGCGCGTTCCGACCGTCTCGAACGCGATCTGCGAGGGCCGTTCCCCCGCCTTCACCTGTTCGACGATATTTCCGAGCTCACGGACCGCCGCCTCGCGAGCCCGAAGGTGGCTTCGAACCTGGCCGACTCGCGTCAGGAGGGGGACGAGGACGAGCATCGTCGCCGAGAGGACCGCCGCAGCGCACATCAGTTCCAGCAGCGCCATTCCCAGGCGCCCCGCGGACCGGAAGGACGTCGAACGCCGCGGCAACCGTCGTGAGAGTCGCGTCATGACAGACTCCCGATGAGAGTGGCGATGGGGAGGAACATCGCGAACACCGTGAGCGCCACGATCGCCGCCAGGCCGACCAGGAACAGCGGTTTGAGGACCTCGACGAGGCGATAGAACCGGAAAGTCCGGTTCCGGTCGAGGCTGCCTGCCAACGTCTCGAGAGCGAAGTCGAGCCGTCCCGGACCCGCCCGGACGCCCGCCTCCACCGCTTCGGCCTCGGCCGGACGGACGAACCCTTCCTGCAGCAGAGCGTCCCCGAGTTGGAGGCCGGCTTCGAGCCGGGTGCCGACCCGGTTGAGCCGCTCACGCAGGTCATCCCGGAGGACCTCGTCGGCCAGGAGGTGAACCGATTTCGGCGAGGGCCAGCCCGCCCGGATGGGATACCCGAGGAGCCGAAGAACTCCCGGGGCGTCCCGGCGGGGAAAGAACTGTTGCAGCCAGGGCCACTGCAGCTCCTGCCAGCCAAAGGTCAACAGGACGGACCCGAGCACGAGCCAGCCCGTCACAACGCACAGGCTGAGCACGAGGGCCGCCGTCTCGACGCCGTCATCGGAGAACCGGAGGAGGCGCAGGGTCATCGGCGGCAACTCGACCCCGAAGTCATGAAAGATCGCCTTGAACTTGGGGAGGATCGAATAGGAGATAAAGGAGACCACGGCGACGATGCCGGTGACCATCAGCCACAACCAGACAATCGTGCCGTTGGTGCTGACCACCGTCGAGACCTTCCCCACAGACGCGCAGCGACTGGCGCAGGCGACGAACCCCCGGGCAAGAGCCCCCGTCTCACGGGCGACCCGCAGCTCGACGATCTCTGCCGGGCCGAGGAGCCGATGCATGGTCAGGGCGTCGACCAGGTCGGTCCCGCGCTGAACGCTTCGTGCCGCCTCGGTGATTCGCTTCCGGACCCCGCCGCGTCGCGACTCCGCGAAGGAGAGAAGTTCCTAGGCCGGATCGAGGCGGTTGCGGACCGTAAGCGCGAGCCACCACAGCAGCTCCGCGTGGCGTCCTCGGAGGTACACGACCAGATAGGGGAGGGCAGCCGTGACCACCACCGCGAGAAGAGCGAGAGCACTCCCGAGGGTCGCGGCCATGGCGACCACCTTGCCGAGGGCGAGTGCGCACAACTGGCGGCGGTCGGCGTCGAGGCGGCTCGCTTCGAGAAGCGAAGGTTCCATTTCTGTCGGGACGCTGGCGACGCGGCGGGCGAGACCGATCGTGAAAAAGTCGATCACGACGATCGGCAGGACGAGCACCAGCCAGTTGAAGGTCACGATCGGCAGCGACTCGGGACGGATCGGCTGCGAGAACGCGACCCGTACGAACGGCTCGGCGATGAGCTGCAGCATTTCGAGGACGATCAGCCAGGCGACGGCGATGACACCGCTTCGGACGGCGAGACCGGGGTACTCGATCCGCGCAAGGAGCCACATCGCACCGCCGAGGAGCGGGCTGACGACGAACAGCAGGACTCCAAGCCAGGGGGACATCAGGTGAGTGCCCGGAGGAGCATGAACATGGGGAGCATGACGGAAAACATGACCAGGGCCGCCGTCCCGGCGACGCCGATGAAGATGATCGGGACGAGGGCTGTTCGCAGCATCTCGGCCTGATGCCGGGCCTGCTCGGCGAAGATCACGGCGGAGCGGTCGAGCATCTCGGGCAGCGCATCGCCGTGGCGAGCCCAACGGCAGACCGACTTCAGGGGAAGCGGCAGTCCGTCGATGGCGGCGGCGGCCTCATCAAGCGGTTCTCCCCGCTCCGTCCGGACCGCGAGGATCCGTGCGCACCGGCCGATCCACGGATCGCCGATCAGCGATCCCATGGAGAAAAATGCGGAGGCGAGCGGCGTCTCCGCCCGGACGAACACCGACATCCAGCGACAGAATTCCGCCATCCCCGACCAGTAGAACGTCGTTCCGACCAGCGGCACCCAGTGAAAGAGGCGTGCGAGGGGGGGCCAGAAACGAACGCCCACGGCGAGCGCGACCATTGCGGCCAGAAGTCCCGCGATGAGACCCAGCGTGACAGGCGACGACATGAGATCACTGATCGTGAACAGATAGATCAGGATCGTCGGAAGGCTGATGCCGAAGTCGGCGATCACTTCGCGAAACTGCGGAAGGATCCATTGAAAGAGAAAGGCGATGACCGCGGCGGAGCAGACGAGCAGGATGAGCGGATACGAAAGTGCTCCCCAAAGGCTCCGCCGCTGTCGCGACAGCTCCTCGGACGCGATCTGATATTCATTGAGGACGGGAAGCAGGCGGCCAGACTGTCGTCCTGCCTCGGCCGCGACCTCGAGCGCCCGGGGAACGGAGCCGCCGGATCGGAGCGCTTCATCGAGAGGCGTCCCGGCTTCGAGACGCCTCGCCAGTTCGCGGAGAGACCGTCGCAGGCCCCGGGAGGGAGCATCCTCCGCCAGTGCGATCAATCCAGGGGCGAGGGAACGCTGCTGTTCGACGAGAGTCGTCAGCGACCCGGCGACGGTATCCGAACGCCGTCGTGGCGGCGGAGCGTTCGAGAAGTCGTCCTGAGGTGATGAAAGGGGGGTCATCCGGGGAGCCGCCTCCAGAGGTCGACGAGCGTTCCGAACGTCGATGTCGCCAGCAGGCCGACGAACAGAAGGCCGATGCCGATCGACATCGCCGTCGGCCAGAAATGAACGAGCCGGTTCATCCGCGCGAGGGCTCGTTCGCGATACAGGTCGGCCATCTGGCGGAGCGAGGAGGCGAGCATCGCGGGAGGGACTTGCTGAGAGAGCAGCCACCGGAGAAGAGCGGGGAGGGTGCGGGTCGCCGGAATCCGTTCCGGATGCCCGTTGCGAGTCCCCTCCTCGGCCTTGAGGCACCATTGCCTGAGGCGAGGATCCGAGACGGCCCCCGAAACGATCGGCAGGGCGTCGGTCAGGGGGACCTGGGCTTCGAGCAGCATCGCGAGGAGCTGTCCGAAGCGGGCGGCCTCTGTCTCGCGGATGGCATGGGCCATACCCGGGATGAACCGTGCCGCCCCGCCGAAATCGGGTACGGGCTGCCAGGAAGGGGTGAGCACGAACCAGCGGACCACGAAGAAGAGGACGAGGAGCAGCGGGATCCCTGGCCCCCAGTAGGGAAGCGATTCCCGCAGAACCATCGCGGCACGGATCCAGACCGGCGGAGCCGTTCTCAGGTCGACGTAGAAATCGGCAAATCGTGTCGCGAGGACCTCGACGAACAGGAGCGACAGGAGATACCCGACGCAAAGAAGAGCGAGCGGCTGAATGGTGGCGGCCGAGAGCTGCTTCTGCATGTCCCGCACCAGGCTGCTGAAGCGGGCGAGTTCCTGAAGCAGGTCATCCAGCCGGCCGGTCCGCGCTCCGACTTCGACAAGCGTCCGGTACGGGGCGGGAATCGTCTCCCCGAGCGAATCGAGCGCCTGGGAGAGCGTCGCACCGCTGGCGAGTGCGTCCGAGAGCCCCTGCGTCATTCGCCGCAGTCGCCGGGGCATTCGCCCGGCGGAGGAACGGAGCCCGATGTCGAGCGGCACACCGGCACGGACGAGTGCCTGAAGCTCCTCTGTCAGGAGGACGAGTTCATCGAGCGTGAGTGAGCTGCTGGACACGGATTTCCGCGCGAGACGGCAGTTCGCCCTGGCGAGGCGCAGCCACAACGCGAACCGGGCCAGGGGTTCGCTCTCTACGCCCGGGAACCTGGCGGTGTGGGCGCCTCCCGGAAAACGTTCAGGGATTCTCGACACACACGGGCGCGGCGGCATGGGCGCAAAAAAATATCCGCAGGGGACCTGCGGATTGAAATCGAGACCCGATGGATCGGAAGCGGTGGCCCGTCCGTGCGGTCGAGGCTCTATTTCGGCGTCAGGACGGCCGTGATGCTCTTCCCTTCCATTCGGGGAGGAGACTCGACCTTCGCGATGTCGGCCAGGGCGGCGATCATGTTCTTGAGGACTTCGCGCCCGATCTCATGGTGGGCGTTCTCGCGGCCGCGGAACTGGATCGTCAGCTTGACCTTGTCCTTCTCGCCAAGGAACTCGCGGGCGTGCTTCACCTTGAAGTCGATGTCGTGGTCACCGATCTTCGGACGCAGCCGGATCTCTTTAATCTGGATCTGGTGCGTCTTGGTGTTCTTGGCGGTCTTCTTCTTCTGTTCGTATTTGAACTTGCCGTAATCCAGAATGCGGCAGACAGGAGGGCGTTCGGTCGGGGCGACTTCGACGAGATCCAGCCCTGCGTCGTACGCCATACGAAGAGCGTCTGCGGTGGGAATGACACCGACCATGTCGTTGTTCTGGTTCACCACCCGTACCGGCGAAATCCGGATCTGTTCATTGATCCGATAGGACGTTTCGATGTTTTCCTCCCTCAATTGGAACGTGACGGGAAAAAGACGTTCACCCCTTCGCCTTCCCTTCCGGATGGCGAATTGGCGTAACGTCACAATTCTCAAGGGTTTTAACGGTCGTAGCATTGCCCGTCAAGAAGTCTCTGATCCACGTTCCGCCGGATTTCGCGACTCGGTGTCCGGCCACCGGGCGCCCCCATTGTCCGGGAGGGGGATCGGCCTGGCGCGAACAGCGGCCAGGGGCGGCGTCAGGGCGCTCCTGCCCCATTCGGGGCGTTCGCCGTCTTGTTGACTTCGGCCCCCTTGTCGGCTGCGGAATCGGCCGTCGGACCGGGCGCACCAATGACTTCAGGGGGTTTCGGGGGAGGCGGAACCTCGGGGGCGGCGGCGACCGGCAGCACCGGGGGAAGACGGACCCGCTCCGCCTCGCGGAGCTGCTTTCCGAACGGAAGCCGAAAGACGTCCGGCCCGCTGGCGAACACGATGTCGCCGGGGTGGACGTCGAGAATCACCGCCTCGAGGTCGGCCCGCCGGATGACATCCCCCGGATGGAGCCGGAGAGTCTGGCTGGTTGTCCGGTCGTGAAGCATCGCCTCGCCGAGCCCATCCCCTTCGGCCAGGCAGCCGACGAGATAGGTGTAAGCCGCTGCGTCATCCTCGAACTTGACGTTCAGCGGCGTCGTGGCCGACAGCGCGGGGTCGCCGCCGTCCTTGACGGTCACCGAAAACGTCTGGGGGCCGAGCTCCGTTTCCGGCGGGGGCGTCCAGCGGATCCGGCCGGTGCGGGAGTCGATCTCCGCTCCCGGCGGTGTGGCCCCTTCGAAGGAGAAGGTCAGGCGATCGTCGGGGAGGTCGATGTCCTCCACCTCGAAGTCGATCGTGCCGCGACGCCCCAGATAGAGCGTGACCGGGTTCGAGAGAGACCCTCCGGCGATCGATTTGAACTGGGGAGCGTGGTTGGCAGGACGGACGTCAATCGAAAAGCTCGTGATGACCGGATCACCACGGCCGGTCGGCGACCTGGCGGTGACGATCACGTCGACCTTCCCGGGCTTGGCGTCTTCCGGGGGAGTCCAGCTGATGCTGCCGGTCGACGCTTCGATCGTCATCCCCTCGGGAGCCCCCTCTTCGAGAGAGAAGAGCGGCTTTCCGTGTGACGGATTCCAGCTTTCTACCTTGAGCTGATAGGCAAAGCTCGCTCCACGCGTGGCCCGCTGAGCCGGGATCGCCGCGAACTTCGGCTTGTAGGTGACGGGCGGAGTCGGTTTGACGAACAGCTTGTTCGCCACCAGCCGCGACGCCGCTTCACGCGGGTCTTCCTCCCCCTCCGCCAGCTGGCGAAGCGGGAAGAGCTCGACCGAGTCGTCCGCCGCGTGCTTCTGCGGTACCGTCTCCTCCACGCCCCGCTCGACGATCCAGCGGTCGCCTTCGACCGCCGTCACTCGCAGGAACTCCGAGCCCGAGCGAATGAGGAACGGCGCCGGAGTCGAGAACTCCTTGCTGCTTTTGACGACGATCTCCCTATCCCCGGCATCGATCGCCTTGGCGAGCGTCGTCTGCGGAAAGAGCCGGACCCGCTGCGGCGCGTCGTGCATCGAGACCCCCTCGGCGACAATCGTCACCGTCAGGAGCGGGTTTCCGTCGTTGGTCGGGCTGATGGCCTGAAATCGAACGAGGCGGTGCAGGAGATCCAC
>JAEYWB010000403.1 GCA_023429275.1 Planctomycetota bacterium | reverse complement strand
GAACACAGAGGCCCTCTGAGTCCTCTGTGACCTCTGTGGCAAAAACGATTCTGAGCGAGAGCTTCCCTGCCGGGGCTCGGTCCTCTCCTCAAGCGGCTCGTCGTCGAGGCATTTCTGGAGCCGCTTCGACGATGACCGCAGAGGGGACCGTTCCGGGGGACGCGTCTCTGCGGAGGCGGATCCGGTTCCACAGGCGGGACGGCCAGTCGGATTTCATGAAGGGCTTTTCAGTCAGGAGGAAGAGCCCCCCGCAGGCGATGAAGATCGCGGGAATCATGAAGGCGCCGAGAATGGCTGCCTGAGCCGGCAGAGAGGCGGGGAGTGGGAGGTAGCGATAGATCCCCCAGCCGATCACCGACATGATCCAGTAATGGTAGAGATACGTCGTGTAGCACATTCCTCCGAGGGTCGAGATCGGAGTCGAGGCGAGGATCGCTTTCAGCCAGTTTCCGCGGAGGGCTCCCGCAAATGTCCCGAGAGACATGAGCGGAACCAGGGGATGCTGCGGCCCTCCCTGCCAGCTGGTCAGCACGAGGCCGACGAGCGACGCGGCGCCGAGCACGTCGAACGCCGCCCCGCGGCCCTGATTCGGCTGAGTCTTAAGGCCGAGGAAGAGGTCCGCCGCCAGGAACCCGACCAGGAAATGTTCGAGCTGTCCCGCAAGCGTCCAGTCATGGGCGGAATCGGTGAATCGCCCCAGGCAGGCCAGCAGAAGCGTGCCGAGGGCAAAGATCGACCGTCGCAGCAGGGCCGATGGGATCCGGAAGAGCTGCGCCAGCAGGGGAGCGAGGAGGTAGAACTGGATCTCCACCTCGAGCGACCAGGCGACACCGTTGACGAGACTCGCCGTACCGTACGTCGCGTAGTGCAGGTACGTTCCGCTGGCGACCAGGTGCGGGAAGAGTTCGCCCGCCGAAATGCCGCGGCACAGAACGAGGATCAGGTAGAAGAGGCAGAGATTGAGCAGGTATGGGGGCTCGATGCGGGTGAGACGCCGCCAGTAGAACTGCTTCAGGGAAGGAGGGGCCGTGCCGCCGCGAAACGCCTGGGCGAAGGGGAGACCGAGGATGAATCCGCTGATCGCGAAGAACAGCGGAACTCCCACGCACCCCGCGAACATCAGCTGACAGGTGAGATCGCTGGAGACAAGCCCGGCCTGTCCTTCCGGCGCATGTTTCGAAAGGAATGTCGACTCGTGAGTCAGGATCGTCCCGAGGATCGCCAGGAACCTCAGGCCGTCGATCTCCCGGAGGAGCGGCTTGCCGTTCTGCGGACGCGACAGCATCGTCCAGAGCGAGTCGAGACGTCGTCGAAACGGCGATGCTGCTCGATCGGACATGCCGGATCAGGCCGGGACAAGAGGTGGGAAGGGCGGTCCTGGGGACCGGCGCTCGCAGCAGCGGGCTGTTGCCGGGATGAATTAGCGGCGAAGAACATTCTCGGCAAGAGAGGATCGACAAAAGCGACGTCGTCGACCGCTGCCGGCCCGGATCGTCGGCGGATCCGGCCGATAGGGGGAGGCCCGGTGATGTTGGTCGGCAGTGAGTTCCGCAGGCCCGGCAGCGCGTCAGGGCGCCCGCCGCCCTTCAGGCCGGCGGCATGACAAAATGAAGCCCAGGGTTGCCGCCGTGTGGCAACCCTGGGCGATGAAGCGATTCCTTCGCGAATCGGAGAGAGCTTTCGCCTCGCGAAATCAGCCGATGAACTCGAGTTCGACCGGGTTCGGGATGATCCCCGCTTCGTGCCCCTTCTTGAGGAGCGTCGCGACCGCCTCGCGGCCTCGGGGGCCGAAGTCGAGGGTCCAGTCGTTGACGTACATCCCGACGAACTTGTCGGACTTCGCGACGTCGAGGTCGCGGCCATACTTCATGGCGTAGTCGAGCGCTTCGGCCCGGTGCGCCAGGGCGTACTCGATGCTCTTCTTGAGGAGGGCAGTGACCTCTTCCATCGCCTTCCGGCCGAGGTCCTTCCGAATTGCGTTTCCGCCGAGGGGAAGCGGCAATCCGGTCTCCTTCATCCACCACTTCCCGAGATCGACGACGAGGTGCAGACCCTGGTTCTGATAGGTGAGCTGACCTTCATGAATGATCAGTCCGGCGTCGACTTCCCCCTTCTCGACGAGATTCAGGATCTCGTCGAACGGACGGATGACGTACTTCGCCATCTTCGGCGACGCGCCCGCTTCCTCGGCGGGAACACAGTCGAACCCGTGAGCCTTGAGGCAGAGCCGCAGCGACAGGAAGGCGGTCGTGAGGGTCCCCGGAATCGCGATCGTCTTGCCCGCGAGGTCCTCGATCTTCCCCGGCTGGCGGGTGACGATCATCGGGCCGTAGTTGTCACCCATGCTGCAGCCGCAGGCGCACAGGGCGTACTTGTCGGTCATGAACGAGTAACCGTGCAGGCTGACGGCCGTCAGCTCCAGCTCTCCCTTGAGAGCCCGGTGGTTCAGCGTCTCGATGTCCTGGAGCTGATGGGTGAAGCGATAGTCCCCCGTGTCGACCTTGTCGTTCGTCAAGGCGTGGAACATGAAGGCATCGTCGGGATCGGGGCTGTGGCCGACGCGGATCAGAGTGGGCATTGGCGGGAGGGAAGGGGAAAAAGGGCCTAGGGGCTAGAGCCTAGGGCCTGGGGCCGGAGGGGGAAAGTGACTCGCAGGTTCGGATGATACGCATCGAATCACGTTCACGTGATTCTCTGGCTCTGGGCTCTAGGCACTAGGCTCTAGGCCTTGGGCTCCAGACCCTTCCCGTCATCCGAGCGCTGACTTAACTGCTGCGAGCACCGCATCGTGCAGACGGCCGTTCGTCACGACGACGCCGCGATTGTTCCGGAGCTCGCGTCCCTGGGAGAAATCGAGGGGGAGACCGTCGATATCGGTCACGCAGCCTCCCGCCTCTTCGACGGCGATGACGCCGCCGGCGTGATCCCAGATCTTCTCGCGGTAGTCGGCCCGCGTCGGAAGTCGCAGGTAGATGTCGGACTCTCCCCGGGCGACAGTCGCATACTTCGCCTGGCTGTCCATGCGGACCGGGGTGGAGGTGATCCCAAGGTCGGCAGCGATCCGGGCCGAGACGTCCTGTGCGCTGTGGCCCGATTCGACCGACTCGCAGAGGCGGGCCATATCGGCCCGCGAGGTCGGGCTGGTTCGCACGGTCTGTGGCGGAGCTTCGATCCGGGAGAGAGGACGGAGCCCCGTTCCCTGGCCCCGGACCGCCGACATCAGGACTCCCTTCTCGTTGTCCCAGGCGTCCGAGCAGGCCAGGTTGGGACAGCCGAGAACGCCGAGTTCGATCCGTCCGCCGACGATCAGCGCCAGCGATACCGCGTACTGCTCTCCGCGGAGGAATCCCTTGGTTCCGTCGATCGGGTCGAGCGTCCAGAACCGTCCTGTGCCGCCGCTTCCGGTGCCGCGGTCGATCCAGCGACAGACGTCATCGTCGCTCGCCTCGATCCCGACGCGGCCGAGTTCCGAGCGGAGATCGGCCATGTGCCGCGCGTTCTCCTCGGACTTGAGCGCCGCGGCCTCTTCCTCACCGACGATCTCGTCGCCCGGGAATGCGTCCCCCAGAATGCGGCAGATGGCCGCCTGCGAGGCGAAGTCGGCAATGGTGACCGGGCTGCGATCCTTCTTTTCGATCGACTCCCTCGTGATCCGCGACTGCACCGACTGGCAGATGCGGGCCGCCACAGCGACGGCCCTCAGGGCGACCTGCAATTCCGTTTCGAGCGACATGACTTCCTGTTCCTTTCCTTCTTGCGGACACCCCGGGATGTCCGCCACCTGTCTCCATGACGGATCAATCAGCGGACCGCCGCGCGGGGAAGCGCAGCGTGACCCGCACGGCTTATTTTGTTTCGCGCCACAACCAGCGCATCGCGTCGGGCAGTACCGCCCCTCCGTGAATATCGTTGTGTCCGCCGGTGCCGTAGACGAACTGGTAGTCGTACCTGGCGAACTTGAGCGCGGCGGCCATCTCCTGGTTCGCCAGCGGCCAGTTGCCATGTTCGTTGTCGAGGTCGCCGGACCCGTCCTGCAGGTAGACCCGGATCGGCTTTGCCGGCGTCTTGCGGATCAGGGCATGGTAGACGTGTCCCCCGCGAATGTTCGTGAAGCTTCCGACGTGCGAAAGGACCTTGCGGAAGGCGTCAGGACGCTCCCAGGCGACCGTCCAGGCACAGATCCCGCCGGAGCTGATCCCGCAGATGGCCCGCTTCCCGGGGTCGTCGGTCAGCATGTAGCTCTTGCCGACCTCGGGAAGGATCTCGTCGAGCAGGAAACGGGCGTACTGGTCCGAGAGGGTGTCGTACTCGAAGCTCCGGTTCTCGGGACGGGGCTGCCAGCCGGGCTTCTCCGGGAGCTTGTCCTTCTTGTGACCGGGGTCGATGAAGATGCCGATCGTGACCGGCATCTCGCCGGCGTGGATCAGGTTGTCCATGACGATCGGGGCGCGGAACTTCCCGGTCTCGCTCACATACGTATGCCCGTCCTGGAAGACCATGACCGCGGCGGGGGTCGACTCCTTGTACTGCGCGGGGACGTAGGTCCAGTACCGCCGGATCGTCCCGGGGAAAATCTGGCTCATCCAGACGTGCTCGGTCACCTTGCCGACCGGGACACCCGGCTTTCTCCCGGAGTCGGGGCCGAGCTTGTATTCCTCGTCCCCTGCCTGAATGGCCGACGCCAGGAGGAGAAGGAAGAGGAGAGACGCGACGGCGCGCATGGCTTGGAACCTCGGCAGGAGACGGTGCAGATCGAAGCTGTGTGACCGGGAAGGCGTCAACGTAGCGACGCTGCCCGACAGCCGGAAGCGTCGGGCGCCGCGTGCGGCGGGTTGAAACGGAAGAGAGACAGCGTCCGATCACTGCCGCAAAACCGGTCCGGCCGTTAGCCTATCTGTTCCGGGATTCGGCCCGGCACGCTCGCGAAACACTCCTCCCGAGCCTTGCCGGTCCAGTCGCCGCCCGACCTCTCGGCCGTGTTCCGGACCCGCCTTGCAGTTCCTTCCCTCCTACTGACAAGAAGCTCCAGGTTCCATGCTCGATATTCCCGTCATCCGCTGGGGAAAGCCCTACGAGTCGATCGACAAGACCCCGGTCGTCCATTTCGAGACCGGCGAGACGCTCGCCACGATGAGCCAGGCCAATGGCGGGATCATCAAGCTCGACATGCGGAAGCAGGCCAAGGCCCGCGACCTGCTGCGGCAGTTTTCGATCGACCAGCTCTGCGACATGTGCGTCAAGGCGGCCGATCTCTACATGAACGCGACGCTCCCGCTCGGGAACGGGACGCAGACGCCCGAGGAGTTCTGCCGGATCCAGTCGGCGACGACCGGCCTCCCGGAAGCGATGTGCGCCGCGAACATGCGGAAGAACGCGTACATGCTCAAGAACATGCGGCAGGTGCTCGAAGCCCTGACCCGCGGCCTGCCGTTCGAGATTCTCTCCCGCGGCTACGGCATGGAGAACCGCGGCGTCATGATGAGCTACCAGTGCCAGAGCCCGGTCATGGGGATGGTGCTGCCGTCGAACTCGCCGGGGGTCCACACCCTCTGGATGCCGGTCATCCCGCTGCAGGTCGGCCTCGTCATCAAGCCCGGCTCGTCGGAGCCCTGGACCCCCTATCGCGTCGTGGAAGCGTTCGCCCAGGCCGGTGTGCCGCGCGAGGCGATGTCCCTCTATCCCGGCGGCCATGACTGCGGTCCGGCGGTGATGGAGTCCTGCACGCGGTCGATGATCTTTGGCGGGCAGGCGATTCTCGACCGGTACCACGGCGATCCCAAGGTCCAGGCCCACGGGCCGGGGTACAGCAAGATCCTGCTCGGGGACGACGTCGTCGACGACTGGGAGAAGTATCTCGACCTCATGGTCGACAGCGTCTTCCTGAACGGCGGGCGTTCGTGCATCAACGCCTCGGGTGTCTGGGCGAGCCGCCACACGGCCGAGATCGCCGACGCCATCGCGAAGCGGCTCGGCCCGGTCGCTCCGCTGCCGATGACAGATCCGAAGGCGGGGCTCGCCGCATTTACGACGCCCGGCGCCGCCGATGCGATCAACGCCCAGATCGAGGAGAAGCTCAAGGAGCCGGGGATCACCGAAGTCACCGCGAAGTACCGCGGGGGGGACCGGCTCGTGAAGCACGAGCGGTGCGACTACCTCCGGCCGACGGTGGTGCACTCGACGAACCTCGACGCCAACCTGACGAACACCGAGTACATGTTCCCGTTCGTCAGCGGCGTCGAGTGTCCGCAGGACGAGATGATCAAGCGGATCGGCCCGACGCTCGTCGGGACGGCGATCACGAAGAACGAGAAGTGGTCGCAGCAGCTCGTCGACGCGACGAACATCGACCGCCTCAACATCGGCGAAGTGAAGACGGTCCAGCTCCACTGGATGCAGCCGCACGAAGGGAACCTGATCGACTTCCTGTTCCGCGCCCGTGCCTTCCAGAACTGCCCGCCGCCGGCACATTGACCAGGGCGGAGCGTCGTCTGATCAATTGGAGCGAGAAGTCACTCAGTCACAGAGAACACAGAGAACACAGAGAACACAGAGAACACAGAGAAATGATCGATGGCCGCTCTGAGTCCTCTGTGACCTCTGTGGCATAATCTGCCTTGAAACTGCTTTCGGCTGAACGAGCAGGCGCGCGGCAGCGGATGGTTCCAACGAAAGGTCGTCGCGTGGCAAGCCGGTTCGCGCTGCGGGGATGCCGGGCGATCGTGACGGGGGCCTCGTCGGGACTCGGCGCCGAGTTCGCGCGTCAGCTCGCGCCGGTCGCAGAGGCACTCCTGCTGACGGCTCGTCGCGCGGACCGGCTCGAAGAGCTTCGATCCGAGCTCCTGAACGTGCGGCCGGATCTCGTGGTCGAGTGCTGTCCTGGCGACGTCGCGACCAGCGAGGGAAGGGGACTCGTCGTCGAACGGATCGCCACGAACCGCTTCGCTCCGAACCTCCTCATCAACAACGCCGGCCTCGGCGACTACGGGACGTTCGCCTCAGCCGATTCCGAGCGTCTCGCCGCACAGATCGATGTGAACGTCAGCGGCCTCGTGATGCTCACACACGCCCTCCTGCCGCACCTGGTCCGGACCGCCGGGCGACCAGCGGGAGTCCTCAACGTCAGTTCCCTCGCGGGAACGCTCCCGTTACCGGATGCCGCGGTCTATGCGGCGACCAAGGCATTCGTCACGAGCTTCTCCGAGGCGATCCGGATCGAGCTCGCGCCGGAAAACATCATCGTGTCCGCGGTCTGCCCCGGCCCGACTCCGACCGGTTTCCGGCACGTCGCCCGGCGGGAAGGAGGGCACGACACGGATCGCTCGAAGGATGGTCTGTTGACCGTGCCGCCGGGCGAGGTCGTCCGCCACGCCCTCGCGGCGCTGGAAGCGAACAGAGCCCTGGTTTTCCCGGGTTGGGGACCGACGGGAGCCGGTTGGCTGTTTCGTGTCGTTTCTCGTCCGCTCTTGCGCTGGCTCCTGCGGCGCCGCTTCGCCCGATCGCAGCTGAGCGCAGAGGGCTAGCAGTCGCAGGC
>JAEYWB010000386.1 GCA_023429275.1 Planctomycetota bacterium | reverse complement strand
GCGGAAACGCAGGTACGACTGAATGACAGGTTGCCAACGGCGAATTCTGGCGAAACCTCGTTGACACGCCTCCACATGACAGGCACGAAGAAAGACGGAACGGGATTGTCTTCATCTCTGATGCTTTCGGCCCGCCGGCCCCTCTTCTCCTTTTGCTCTTTGTGTCTTCGTGTCCTGGTGGTGAATCCTCCGACTCTGATCTGACGACGGCTTGGCGCAGGTGAAACTTGTGGCTGAAGACCGCCAGATTCCGGGCGTTCCTCCGCATCCTTTGTGTTCTCCCCTCCGTCATGGTCAACTGCGGACTCGCAGCGTCATCCGCGTTCCTCCCGCGCTCTCCCGCCGTTATGCCGAACCCCTGGACTGGCCGCGGAAACCCCTACACCCGACGGGAGGTCCGGGACCGGCTGCACGCGACTCTCGAGCGGGGCGAGCCGATCATCGCCGCCGGCGCCGGGACCGGGATCTCGGCCAAGTTCATCGAGAAGGGAGGGGCCGACCTCCTCATCGTCTACAACTCCGGCCGCTTCCGGATGGCGGGGCATGGCTCGACGAGCGGCCTGATGTCGTACGGCGATGCCAACGCCATCGCGATGGAGATCGGCGAACACGAGGTCCTGCCGGTGGTCGACGAGATCCCGGTGATCTGCGGCGTCCACGCCACCGACCCGAGGCGGCGGATGTGGCACTGGCTGCTCCAGGTCAAGGCGATGGGCTTCTCGGGGGTCAATAACTTTCCGACGCACTGCATCGTCGACGGGCAGTTCCGGCAGATCCTGGAAGAGACCGGGATGAGCGTCGAGAAGGAGTTCGAGATGGTCGCACTCGCCCGGAAGATGGACCTGTTTTCGATCGTCTACGTCGCCACCCCGGAGGAATCCCGGGCCATGGCAGAAGCAGGGGCCGATGCCATCGTCTCGCACGTCGGAACGACGGTGGGGGGCTCAATCGGCGTGGTTGACGCGAGTGTCGGGATGGACGAGGCGGTCCGGCGGACGCAGGGGGTCATCGAGGCGGCCCGCGCGGTCCGTGACGATATCTTCTTCCTCTGCCACGGCGGCCCGATCGCCCGCCCGGATGACGCGGCCATCGTTCTCCAGCAGACGGATGCCGTCGGGTTCGTGGGGGCCTCGAGCCTCGAGAGAATGGCGGTCGAGCAGCCGCTCCAGGAGGTCACCCGGCGGTTCAAGGGGATCGCGACCCCGGACATCGAACGGAAGATCCCGCCTCGAGACTGACGCACGTGAGGCGCCGCCGCCGTCGCTCGCTACCCGCCGCGATTCGAGTTCATAGAATCCGATTCTCCCTGCTCCTGGCGGTCGTCCGGCACGTGTCCTCTCGACGATCGCCCCGCCGAACCAGTTGAGCCCCCACAGATGCCCACCACCATTACCGGCGCCACCGTTCACGAGCTCCGCTTTCCGACGTCGAAAACCCTCGACGGGGCGGACGCCATGAACCCCGATCCGGACTACTCGGTGGCCTACGTCGTTCTGCATACCGATCGGAAGGATGGACTGGCTGGTCACGGGATGACCTTCACGATCGGCCGGGGAAACGAGATCTGCACGAAGGCGATCGAATCGCTCGCACCCCTCGTCGTCGGCCGGACGCTCGAATCGTTCACGGAAAACCTCGGCGGCTTCTGGCGGCATCTCACCGGTGACAGCCAGTTGCGGTGGATCGGCCCTGAGAAAGGAGCGATTCACCTCGCGACGGCGGCGGTCGTCAACGCCGTCTGGGATCTGTATGCCAAGGTGGAAGGGAAGCCGCTCTGGCGGCTGCTGGCCGAGATGTCTCCCGAAGAGATCGTCCGGGCGATCGATTTCCGGTACATCACCGACGCCCTGACTCCCGAGGAGGCGCTCGCGATCCTCAAGGGGAAGGAAGCGACGAAGACCGAGCGGATCGAAGAACTGCTTCGCGACGGTTTCCCGGCCTACACGACATCGGCCGGCTGGCTCGGCTATGACGACGACAAGCTCCGCGCCCTGTGCCGCAAGTGCATCGCGGAAGGGTGGTCCTGCTTCAAGATCAAGGTCGGCCGCGACCTGGAGGACGACATCCGCCGCTGCCGGATCATCCGCGAGGAGATCGGCTGGGAACGCCGGCTGATGATGGATGCCAACCAGGTCTGGGAGGTCGAGGAAGCGGTCGCCTGGATGGAGAAGCTGGCGGAGTTCAAACCCTGGTTCATCGAGGAGCCGACCAGCCCCGATGACGTCCTGGGGCATGCGGCGATCGCGGACGCCGTCGCTCCGATCCTCGTGGCGACGGGGGAGCACTGTGCGAACCGCGTCATGTTCAAGCAGTTCCTGCAGGCCGGGGCGATCGGTGTCTGCCAGATCGACTCCTGCCGGATCGGCGGAGTCAACGAAATCCTCGCCGTCATGCTGATGGCCGCGAAGTTCGGCGTTCCGGTCTGCCCGCACGCAGGGGGCGTGGGGTTGTGCGAGTACGTCCAGCACCTGTCGATGTTCGACTACGTCGCGATCAGCGGCTCGCAGGAAGACCGGCTGACCGAATACGCCGCCCACCTTCACGAGCACTTTCTCGACCCGGTGGTCATGAAAGACGGCCGCTACCAGGCTCCGGCGGCGCCCGGCTACAGCATCGAAATGAAGCCCGAGTCGATCGCGGACTTCACGTTCCCGACCGGGGCGAAGTGGCGATCGTGATCCCTCACGAGGGGGGCGGAAGTTCGCCGGGTCTGCCGAGGCCGTTTCGCTTCCGGTAGATCCGGCATCCCATCGAGCTGAGTTCGAACACGCGGCAGGTCGAGGGGCGGTGCTCGTAGAACCCGCAGCCGCGCGTCTCGTGATCGAACCAGACGCAGGGACCGTTCTTGTCCGCCCGGTCTTCGAGCCATCGGGCCATGAACCCGTCGAGGAGCGCTCGTGCATCCGCGGGAAGTGATCTCATCCGGGCGTTGTCTTCTTCGAAACTCGGGTCAACGCCGTACTGGGGGTTAAGCCACAGCGCAACGTAGTCCGGGGGACCTCCCTGCTCGAGGCAGCAGGCTCCGCACCCGTCGCACGACTCGATCACCGGCAGGCCCGCCGTCGGATCAAGGAAAGAGGGATCGGCAGGTGGCCCATCCGACCCCGGCGACGGCGATTCGGAATCACGCAATGCGAGGGACCTGGACCTGCTGGCCGCACTTGGGGCAGTTGAGCGTCCGTCCCCGATACGAAGCCTGCACCCGCAGGTGCTTCCCGCACTCAGGGCATTCGAACTTCACCCGTTCATTGGGATCGACCGTCGTCCGGTGCTTCTTTTCCCAGACCTTGTCGGCGACTTCGTGGATCTTCCGTACAAGCTCGTCCGGATCGTAAGGCTTGGTCATGTACTCGTCGGCGCCGACGCGGCGGGCGAGGTCGACGGAGTCTTCCAGCTCGATCGCCGTCAGCATCATGACGGGGACTCCGTCCGCCTGTGACTTCATCCACGCGCAGACTTCAAACCCCGAGACTTCGTTCGG
>JAEYWB010000185.1 GCA_023429275.1 Planctomycetota bacterium | reverse complement strand
TCGAACGCCCTGGAAACGATCGGGTTCCTTTTCGCTTCCTCCTTCGAGACCGAACCGTCGCCGTTCCCGTCGAGAGCCTTGAGAACGGCCTCGGGCTTGAGGGCCGCGGCCTGGGTCGAGAGCGGTTTGGCTCCCTGGGCCGCGGCGACCTCGCGCGGGAGCATGATGTCGAAGTAGCCGATCATCATCTCTTCCCACGACTGGTCACCCCAGCGGACCGTCCTGGACGGATCGGGGTTGGCGAGGTTCTTCGCCGAGTTGTCGAACATGGCCGTGCACTCCAGCCACGCGCCGGCGGGGACCGTGAGCGGCTCCGGAAGGATGTACGGTCCCTGCCAGTTGAAGTCGTAGCGGGCGACGTCGAGAAGCGTCTTCGACTTGCCGTCGGGGAACATCAGGTCGTACTTGAACGACTTGCCGCGCAGGTGCATGTGCGGCGACATCGAAAGGAGCGTCACTGGAACGGGCGAGGGCTTGCTGCGGGCGGTCACGACCTGGTTGTCGGTGTGGGGCTTCAGCTCGAACCGCGGATTCGCCACCTCGGTCGTGATGATCTGGTTCTTGATCGACGCGGGATCGGCGAAGATCATCCCGACCCGGCTCAGGTCCTGCTGCGGGGAACCATTCGGCGTGTAGTGGACCTGGAAGCGGAACTGGGCGGTGGCAGGGATCCGCTTCCCCGATCCGGGAAGGGCCGGCCGGGCCCGGAGCCCCGGGACATACGCCGCGAGGAAGACTTCCTTGCTGCCGCGCCCTTCAGGATGAACATAGACGATGATGTGGTGAACGACCGCCCGGTTTCCGGCCTGGACTTCGATCTCGCTCACCCACTTGTCTTCGGTGAACTTCGGGTCGACCCAGAAGTTCTGATACTTCACCCCTTCGGGACCCGCGTCCGCAGGGACGTCGAACGGCTTGTCGCGCATGTCGAACACCGCCTCAGGCACGCGGCTGAGCTGCCAGCCTTCGACGAACGATCGAGGCTGCGGCAGGTCTTTCGGGTCCCCTTGCGGGCATCCGTTCTTGACCCAGGTGAGGATCAGCTCGCGTTCGTCGTCGGGGAGGCTGCGGTCGTTGGCGAAGGAACCGTGCGGAGCATTGGCGGTCCAGGGGGGCATCCTCTTGTTCCCGACCACTTCGCCGATCATCTCACCCCAGCCGACGACATCTTCGTAGGACTGCAGCGTGAACGGAGCGATCTCGCCCGGCCGGTGGCACTCTTCGCACCGCTTCTGGAAGATCCGGGCGATCTGGTTGGAATAGGTGACGGGGGACGATTCGTCCGCCTTCCGGACCTTGCCGATCAGGCAGCCGAGCGGCTGCGTGACCGGGACGGCGACCTCCCGTCCTGCGAGGAGGTCTTCGATCGCGAGCTCGAGGTCGGCCCGGTCGGCCTTGTCCCGCTGGATGCCGACGACGTACTGATCGTCGACCCGGCCGCGGTAGGCGACGTTTCGCCTGGCGTCGAGCAGGAAGACTTCAGGCGTCCGGTCCGCGCCAAAGAGGTCCGCGACCTTATTCCCGGGGTCCTTCAGCATCGGGTACTGGATGCCGTGCTGCCGGACGTAGGCTCCGATCTCCGTGACGGAGTCCTGCTGGTTCGAATTGACGCCGAGGACGACGATTCCGCGGTCCCGGAACTTGTCGGCGATCTGCTGAAGCCGCGGCCCGTAGAGCTTCGCGAGGGGGCATTCCGTGCCGAGGAAGGCGACCACGAATCCCTTGGCGTCCGGGTAGTCGTCCGTCGAGACCCCCTTACCCCGGTAGTCCTGTAACGACACAGGCGGGAGAGCGATCCCGGCGGCGAGAACGGTCTGTGCTGTCAGAAGAAGAGTCGCGAGAGCCGAGAGTCGAAGCATCGAGATCCACCGATGAGAACCGTGAGAACTCCGCAGCAGGCATACCCCGGGCGTTTTGAACCGGTTTCATCCTTGCCGGACCGGAGCCTGGGCAGGGAGGAGCGGAACGGGCACGCGGAGAAGACGCAGCCTCTCCGATCGTTTGTACCAACATCCCTGGCCTTGCGGGAGAGCAGGCGCCCTATGGCCAACTGGTGCAATTGCCGATTGCACGCAAAGACGCGGCCGAGCAGTCGAGCCGACGCAGTCTCGGAACTGGATTAGCGGAGATCAGCGAGGATTAGTGTTCCCCAACTCTTCCGCTGCTTGTCTCGGGGCTCCCGAGTTGGGAAGAAAAGAGGAACACTCATCCTCGCTAATCTCCGCTAATGGTTTCTCGCGTGGCGGCTTTCCCGACGGCTGAAGAGCCAATTCGCCGCCGTCCGATCAGGCTATGGCGCCTTGACGGGTGCGACGGTCGTCGCGGCGGTCCGCCGCTGGTTTCCGGTGACGGGCTCAACGCGGCGGCGCGGCCAGGCTCGGACGATGCGGATGCGGGTCGTTCGGAAGACCGTGACGGCGACCGTCATCGCGGGGGCCGTGTTCGGCTCCTGAATGAAGAACACCAGCGGAATCGCCAGTGCCCGCATCACCATGCTGGCGAAGAACAGGATGTGGAAACCGGTCGGCAGAGCCGGGCCGTAGCCGACTCCAGCCGCCAGGAGCTTCGAGAGCAGCAGTCCGCAGCAGACCGACGTTGCCCCGCCGACGAGTCCGGCCACGGCCGTACCGGCGGCGATGTACATCGTCCGGTTCTGGCTCGGCGAGTTCTTCAGCAGGAAGCCGTTGTTGCAGATCAGGATCGCGACGTTCAGCACGGCGTCGAGCATGAACAGCGGGACCAGCACCCACATCGCCGCTTCCGGATCCTTCGGGCAGATCAGGAACGTCAGCATGTTGATCGGCTTGACCAGGATCGAAAGGATCAGCACCGGGCGGTTGCCGAACCGTTCCGCCAGCCGGCCGAGCCAGCGGGAGGAGACCGCCCCGCCGACCGCGGCGGTCGTCCACAGGAACAGCACCTGGTAGAGCTTGAGGCCGACGTATTCGAGCAGGAACAGGCTGATGAACGGCGCGCCGATCATCGCCGCCAGGTTCCAGTACGACATGAAGCCGATGAACCGCCGGAAACCCTGGTGCCGGAACGGCGCCGAGAGGGACTGCCAGACGGTCGCCTCGGCCCCGTGATTGACCGGGGGCTCGTCGACCTTGCGGAACAGCAGGATGTCGACCACGCCGAGCAGCGAGCTCGTCGCGATCATCACCGCGAAGCCGAGCAGGATGTTGGCGTCATCCTGGGCGAAGAACAGCGTGCAGCCGAGCAGGCAGAGCGCCGCGCTCCACTGCATGAAGCGGTGACGGACTCCCCAGTATTCGTTGAGCCCGGCCTTCGGCAGGTAGTCTCCCATCCACGAGAGCCACAGGGGCGTCCCGAAGTTGAGGAGGCTCTGCTCGAGCACGGAGATAATCAGGAACGCCCAGAGCCAGAGTGCGCGGGGAGATTCGGGGAACATCCACGGTCCGAACGCGACCGGCAGGTAGCAGAGCCGCTGGGCGATACAGGCCCAGAACCACAGGGGACGGCGGTACCTCACGCGGTTCGCCGCGTGAGCCGCGAGGAACTGCATGAAGAGAGTCGCCGCCGGAATGGCGCCGAGAAGGCCGACGTGCAGGCCCCCTCCTCCTAAGGCGCGGCAGAACTGAACTGCTGCGGCGGATGTTGTCAGTTGCGTATACGCCATCCCGAGACAGCCGGCCACGATAATGACCCGCTGCGCGGTGGGGAGAGACCACACGGAAGTGAACTCAACAAGGAACGACGCCGCCGCTCATTCGCGCTGGATCGAGGCTCGATCACGACGTTCGTCGCGAAAGACTGCCAGTGGAGTGCGGGGCGAAGACTGCCGGAAGCGTTGTCGCGTCCTGCGAACGTCACGTACTGTCGCAGATGGAAGCCACGTCCATCAAGTCGCATCAGCCCGGCAGAAACAAAGACCGATGCGATCGAAGGACAACCGGCATCCCCTGCGGGTTCGGCCGAAACACTGGGTTTCAAGCTGACGCCACTATTCATCGACCGCGCGGCCGCGCCAGCCGGAATCGCAATTTCACGATTTTGCCCACCCCGTTCCGATCCCGCTCAAGATGTGAACGGCTGTTCCGTTCGGCGCCCGGACGCCCAGGTTCAGGCAAGGATTGCCTTGATGACTTCTCCCTCGACGTCCGTCAGCCGGAACCGTCGACCGTTGTACTTATAAGTCAGCCGCTCGTGATCCATGCCGAGCAGGTGCAGGATCGTCGCGTGCAGATCGTGGATGCTGACCTTGTTGTCAGCCGCCTTGTAGCCAACTTCGTCCGAAGAGCCGTAGGTCGTCCCCCCCTTGGCCCCGCCGCCGGCCAGCCAGGCGGTGAGGCAGTGGGGGTTGTGGTCGCGGCCCGGCTTGCCGCCGGTCTGGGCGATCGGGAGGCGGCCGAACTCTCCGCACCAGACGACGAGCGTCTCGTTCAAGAGGCCCCGGGCCTCGAGGTCCGCGAGCAGGCCGGCGACCGGCTGGTCGGTTTCGCCGGCGAACTGGGAGTGGTTTCCTTCGATGTCGTTGTGGCCGTCCCAGGAACGCTGGTTCTCCATGCCCCCTGAGTAGATCTGGACGAACCGCGTTCCCCGCTCGACGAGCCGGCGGGCCATGAGGCACTGCCGGGCAAAGTGGTCGCACCGCTCGTCGCCGATGCCGTACAGCTTCTGAATATGCTCCGGCTCCGACGCGATGTCCATCGCCTCCGGAGCGGCGGACTGCATGCGGTAGGCGAGCTCGAAGCTCTCGATCCGCGCGTCGAGTTCGCCATCGGACGGCCGGGCCGCTTCGTGGAATTGATTGAGCTGCTTGACGAGGTCGAGCTGCGTTCGCTGCGTTGCGTCGGTCATTTGTCCCGGACGATTCAGGTTGTCGATCGGGTCCCCCTGGGG
>JAEYWB010000161.1 GCA_023429275.1 Planctomycetota bacterium | reverse complement strand
CTGTATGCGAACGCCCGCCCCGGGTCATGCACGGCGTGGCTTCCTTGCGGAGGGGTGGCTGAGGGGTGGCTGTCGTCGAAGCGACGTCCACGCAGCGTTGCCGAGTGTGTCGCCCCTCGGGCGGAGGGCCGGTCGACATCACGTGACAGGGAGGTCGTCGCGGCAAGACGATGGTTCTTCCCGGCCTCGTGGTTTAGTCTAGCGTTCTGGGACTCGCCAGACGTTTGTCGCAAGCAGCTCGGTACTGTCTTTCCCCCCGAGATCATGATGCGAAACTCAATTGTTCCTCTCCTTCTCCGGGGATGCCTGCTCTGCCTGGGCGTGAGTGGCGTGAGTGAGGCCGCGGAGTCGCCCGAGGATCTGGCGTTCTTTGAGAAGCAGGTTCGTCCGGTCCTCGTTCAGCATTGCCAGGAGTGTCATGGGCCGAAGAAGCAGCATGCCGGGCTGTCGCTGACATCGCGCGAGGCTCTGCTCAAGGGGGGCGAGAGCGGCCCGGCCATCGTCTCCGGAAAGGGGGAGGAAAGCCTGCTTGTGTCGGCGATTCGCCACACTGGCGATGCGTCGGCGATGCCACCCGAAAAGAAGCTGGCCGAGCGCGAGATCGCGTCGCTCGTGGAGTGGATCGATCGCGGCGCCCCCTGGCCAGTCGATCCCGCCCCGATGTCGGGCTCCGGGCCCGTTGCCGCGGAGGCGCTCTGGTCGCTCCGGCCGGTGCAGGTGACGCCCGCTCCGACGGCGGCCGACCCGGAGTGGAACGAGAGCGAGATCGACCGGTTCCTTCATGCCGGTCACGTCGCGGGGCAGGTTCGGCCCGTGGGGCTGGCCGATCGAACGACCTGGCTTCGACGCGTCACCTATGACCTCACCGGCCTCCCGCCGACGCCGGAGGAACTGGCGGCCTTTCTGAGGGACGAGTCGGCGGAAGCGAAGAGCCGGGTGACGGAACGGCTGCTCGCGTCGCCGCACTATGGAGAACGCTGGGGGCGTCACTGGCTCGATGTGGTCCGGTATGCCGACACGGCGGGGGACGGGGCCGACTACCCGGTGCGGGAGGCGTACCTCTATCGAAACTACGTCATCGACTCGTTCAACAAGGACAAGCCGTACGACGTCTTCCTCCGCGAGCAGCTGGCGGGCGATATCCTGGCGCGGCAGGGGGCCGAATCGGGGACGCAGACACCGGAGCAGTATGCCGAGCGGATCATTGCGACCGGGTTTTTGGCCGTCGGAAAGCGGTTCGGCTACAACGACAACACGGAGTTCGTCCACCTCGATCTCTCGGACACGATCGACACGGTCGGGCGATCGCTTCTCGGTCTGTCGCTTGGCTGCGCCCGCTGCCATGACCACAAGTACGACCCGGTCTCGGCGGCGGACTACTACGCCCTTTACGGCATCTTCGGCAGCACCCGGTTCGCGTTCCCCGGCGGCGAGGTGCTGAAACGTCCGCGGCACTTCGTCCCGCTCATTCCCCCCGCCGACGCGGCCGCCCGCGAGAAGACGCGAGCGGAGGAACTGGCGAAGATCGACGGGGAGATCCGGAAGCTCGACCGGGAACACGCGGCTCTCGACGTGACCCGGATCGGCGGAGGAGCCGACTATGGGTTCGAGAAGCAGCAGCCTGGCAAGCCCCCCGGTTCGCCGTGGCTCTCGGATGGACCGAACCAGGTTCTCGCGGAAGCGCAGAGTCCTTTTACGAATGTCCATCCGGCGGGAACCCGCGGAGCCCGGGTTCGGAACGAACGGCCGAATGGCGGAGTCCGGATGGAGTTTGCGGACCATAACGCCGCCACTTCGCCTCAGCTCGAGTTCAACATCGACTTCCGCAACGTCAACGCGGTCGAGGGGGACGCGGCGTATCGGCTTTACGCCGGGCATGGCGCGATCATCTCACTCGCCTTTGAAGCGAGCGTGAGTTCCAGCGAAATCCACGTTCGCAGCGGGAATGACTGGGAGCTCCTGAGCCCCCTCGCGACGGGAAGCTGGTACAACCTGCGGATCACTTTCGACCTGGTCAACAAGACCTATTCCGGAACTCTCTGGAAGCACGGCGACGCCGCTCCCCTCCCCTTTCAGGACAAGAAGTTCGCGCCGGGCTGGGACGGAATCATCAACACCTTCGTCTCCGATGGAATCGGGAAGGGGCCCGGAACCCCTCCCACGCGGGATCTCGACAACTTCGGTGTTCAGAACAGGCCGTTCACCCCGCCTGAGCGGATCTCCGCACCGACGCCGGAACAGCTCGCCCGTCTTCAAAGCCTTGAAGCCGAGTTGCCGAAATTGAAGGCCCGGCGTGCCGAGCTGGCGGGACAATCTCTGTACGACGTGGCCTACGCGGTTCAGGAGGGGACTGCAGCGAACGCCCGCATTCAGAAGCGTGGCGAGCCGGATCGACTGGGGGATGAAGTCCCGCGGCGGAACCTGCAGATCTTCGGTGCGGAACCGGTTCCGGGGGGCGCGGGGAGCGGGCGGTTACAGCTGGCCGAGTGGCTGACGCAGCCATCGAATCCTCTCGTCGCGAGAGTCTTCGTGAACCGCGTCTGGCAGCACCACTTCGGAGCGGGGCTGGTGAAGACCTCGAGCGACTTCGGCGCGCGAGGCGAACTGCCGTCGCACCCTGAACTCCTCGACAGCCTGACAGACGCGTTCATCCGCAGCGGATGGTCGGTGAAGTCTCTGCACCGGATGATCCTGTCGACGCGGGCTTACCAGCTCTCGTCGGCGGATGACGCGCAGAACCTTCTGGCCGATTCGCAGAACCGCCTGCTGTGGCGTTACCCCCGTCGGCCCATGGACGCCGAATCGATTCGGGACTCGATCCTCGCGCAGAGCGGGGAGCTCGCTCGATCGATGCCGGCTGGGCATCCGTTTCCGCCGGTCGACTCATGGTCCTTCACGATTCACTACCCGTTCAAGGCGTACTAC
>JAEYWB010000110.1 GCA_023429275.1 Planctomycetota bacterium | reverse complement strand
ACCCCGCAAAACACCGAAGGATTTCGACTTTTCTGCCCACATCCGAAGAAATGCCAAACCAAGAACGCTTGGTTAAGGGCTAGCCCCCGGTTCGAACCGGACGCTAGCGCGTTCCGGCTAATCTCACGAACCCCAAATCCTAGCTGTGCCAAAACACTAGGGAGCCCCGGGTTTGACCGCCGCGATTGTCCAGTGCCGGTCGGAGGTCATTGCGACGCTGGAGGGGCTCAGGCCCACGTCAGACAGAAGGATTTCGACCTCGGGAACCGTCAGGGCCGCGTGGAACGACTGTCGGAAGAGCTGCTTCTGCCGTGGAGTTTCGGTGGCGGCGTACTGTGCCACGAGAGCTTCCACGACCTCGTCGGAATCGGGACGGTAGAGATCCCGGATGAACAGCATCCCGCCGGGGCGGAGAACGCGCAGCATCTCCTGCAGCGACACCTGCGGCTCGGGGATGTGGTGGATAATGCTGTTCGAGACGACGGAATCGAACTCGCCATCGCGAAACGGGAGCTGCTTGGCGTCCATCTTTTCGAGAGCGATCCGCCCTTCGAGCCCCGCCGCTTCGACATTTCGTTTCGCCAGCAGCAGCATCTCCTCGGCGAGGTCGACCCCCACGATGTGGACGAGGTCCGTCTGCCGGCAGAACTCGATCGGGATGAGTGCGGTCCCGGTCCCGACGTCGAGAACCTGGGTGGGACCGGTCGGCATGAAGAAGCTGGTCCAGGCGCGCTGCCAGTCATTGACGAAGACGCAATTGACCATCGAATGGTCCATCGCATTGTACTCCGCCGCCTCTTCGGCAGTGTCCATGACCTCGGTTTCGAGAACCCGCGGCAGCATCGTCGCCTCGATTCGCGTTCGTCTTGCCCTTTGTGAACGATCGAAAGTGCCTAAGCAATCCGTGTTCCGAAGACCGGAGTGCAGCGAATCCGCGCAGTTGTCCTCGTCAATCGCCGCCGATCAACCATTCAGGCTGGGACGATGATCGATCGACGGTCACTTCAGCGGATTCTTCACGATCCGGTGGAAGTGGAGTTCCACCTCCCGGTCCACGACGCGCCTCAGCCCTTCCGTCAGCACCGTCGGCTCATGGTCGGTCTCGCCGAGTCGGACGATCTCCTCGATCGGCGTCCCCGGGAAGACGTTGAACGTCGCCTGGTGGATGATCTGATTCCCCGCGTCGAGCTCGGGGATGATGAAGTGGACCGTCGCCCCGTAGGTCAGCATGTGATGGGCGTGCGCGTCGTGGTACGGCTTGAAGCCCGGGAACGATGGCAAGAGTCCATGGTGCAGGTTGATGATCCGGCCGCCGGCAAATTCCCAGCAGATCCGCGCGGGGAGAACTCGCATGTACCGGGCGAGGACCATGTAATCGACCTCGTGCTCGTCGAAGAGCCGGGCCATCTCGGTGTAGTCCGGGTCCCCCTTCGCGTTGCCGATGTTGAAGAACGGAACCTCGAACTGCTCGGCGAGTCCGCGGCAGGCATTGCGGTTGCCGATCATCACGGCGCACTTCGCCTTGAGGCGGCCATCCCGGATGTCACGAAGGACCGCCCGCGCCGGCTCGGGCCGGTAGGTCGTGCAGAGGGCGAGCCGCGGAACCTGCGGCGGCTCCGGTCGCGCCCAGGTGCGGATCGACAGTCCCTTCCGCCGGCCGATTTCCGATAGCACCGCGCGAAGCTCCGGCACTGACCCCGCAGCCGCCGGCCACTCGACCCGCAGCAGCATCGCGAAGAGCTGCTCGGCATCGTGGTCGTACATCTGGATTTCGTGGATGTTCGCCCCGGCCGCCGTCACATGATGGACGATCGGATCGGCCAGCCCGCGATTGTCAGGTCCGACCGCCGTGATGGTGACGTGCATGGAAGAGAAGGGGGAACAGGTGACAGGGAATAGGGAACAGGAGGCCGCGGTCTGACTTCTGGCTCAGGTCACGTTGATGCGGTCCGACACAGACTGTTGCCACAGAGTTCACAGAGGTCCCAGAGAGTGTCATCAAGGGGATGCGGAATTTCCGAGGCTGAATCTCTCGTCAGTCCTCTGTGTTCTCTGTGACCTCTGTGGCTCAAGAATCGACTTCGCCGAGCCGTGGATTGGACTTGGCGTGTTGGAAACAGTTTCCTACTCGGCAGCGTCGTCGGCAGTAAAGAGGCCCTTGAGCTTTTCGAACCAGCTCTTCTGATGCGGCGTGACCTGAGTCCGCTCGATTTCGGCGAGCTTTCGCAGGAGGGCCTCGTGCTCCCCTTCGAGCTTCTTCGGGACGATCAGCTCGACCTCGACGTGCAGGTCTCCCTTTCGCCCGCGGGGGTCACGCGGGTCCGGGATCCCCTTGCCCCGCAGCCGGAAGACCTCGCCCGGCTGGGTTCCGGCGGGAATCTCGAGCTCGTCACGCCCTTCCAGCAGCGGGATCTCGATCTTGGTGCCGAGCGTCGCCTGCGTGTACGTGATCGGAACACGGCAGAGCAGATGCATTCCTTCGCGGCGGAAAACCGAGTGATCTTTCACCGTGATGTCGACGAACAGGTCGCCGTTCGGGCCGTTGTTCGCCCCCGCTTCCCCGTCCCCCTGCAGGCAGAGCTGGACGCCGGAATCGACCCCCGCCGGGACCTTTACGTTGAGGGTGACGCGGTGGTCTTCGCGTCCCGATCCGTAACAGGTGTTGCACTTGTGGCGGATGATCTGGCCCGCGCCGCGGCAGGCGGGGCAGGTGGTCTGCACGCGGAAGAAGCCCTGGGCCTGAACGACCTGGCCCTGTCCGCCGCAGTAGTCGCACGGCGTCGGCTTCGTCCCCGGCTCGCAGCCGGTCCCGGTGCAGCGCGTGCAGGACTTCTTGCGGTTGATCGAGACTTCGCGATCGCAACCGAGAGCCGCCGAACGGAAGTCGAGCGTGATCGCGACTCGAATGTCTGCTCCGCGAGAGGGACCGCCCCGGCGGCCTCCCCCTCGACGCCCCGACTGGCCGCCGAAGCCAAACCCGGAGAAGATATCGCTGAACGCTTCGAAGATGTCCTGGACATCCCCCTGCCCACCCCCGCCGCCGAACGGGGATCCGTTGAGGCCGGCGTGGCCGAACCGGTCGTAGCGGGCGCGCTTGTCCGGATCGCTCAGGACGTCGTAGGCCGAGGCCGCTTCCTTGAAGCGTTCGACCGCTTCCTCATCCCCCGGATTGCGGTCCGGGTGGTTCTTCAGGGCGATCTTCTTGTAGGCCTTCTTGATCTCGTCCTGCGAGGCGGCCTTCTCAACCCCAAGGACCTCGTAAAAATCACGCTGCGTCGGCATCCACGTTCCGTCAGAAAGTCTCACCCCGCCTCGGGCGCCCGCAGACATCTGGGACCGCCATGCGTTTCGAGCGAGTATAGTATTGGGCTCGATCGGGAACAGGGCAAGTACGACACGGAACCCCTTCGTTCCCAGAGAGTTGCGGGAGCCGCACTCCGGAGGAACATCTTCCGATCCGGAATCGGTCGGGCCTGCGGCCTGCCGAATGGCTCACGCAAACAAAAACGGCCGCAAGTTCCTCCGGGGGAGGATCTTGCGGCCGTGAAAGACACTCGGCGATCGGGATCAGTCTTCCAGAAGGATTGCCGTGAAGATTCCCCCCGAAGAGTACGAGTACGCCCCGGACTTCCGATGCCAGCGACGCTCGAGGAGAAGCTGCACCGGCCCGGTCCGGCAGATGTCGAACTCAGCGAGGACGAGCCGGGACGTGAGCGGCTGATCGTGGGAGAACCCCATCCCGCTCGGGGCGATGTCCCGGGTCACGCCGATGATCGTCGCGCCGAGGCATTCGAGGACTCCGTCATGCTCCTCGACCGGAGTCAGGTCGACCGGGACGCGGATGTGGAGCCGCTCGCATCGCCGTCGGTCAATGCGAACGCGGCGGATCGGGGTGTGGCGGGCGACGGCACGGTCGAGTGCTCGATGAGTCGCGATCACGCGGTCCACGGCTCGCGTGATCAGCTTGGTGC
>JAEYWB010000860.1 GCA_023429275.1 Planctomycetota bacterium | reverse complement strand
GGTGAAGTGCGTCGACTTCCACCGGCGCGGGGTCAGCGGAGGGCCGCCGTCGACCGGCCGGCCGAGCGGATCGATGACCCGGCCGAGCAGCTCCCAGCCGACCGGGGTCGAAAGAGGCCGGTTGCGGCGGACGACTTCGAGGCCGGTCCGCACTCCCTCGACCTGGTGAAACGGAAGGATCTGGGCGATCTCGCCGTCGAAGCCGATGACCTCGCAGCCGACCGACCGGCCATCCGGGAGCCGCAGGTCGCAGACGTCGCCGACCGCGGCGGGAAGCCGGGCGGTCATCATCTCGCGGGCGCTAAGCAGTCTCCCGACGGTCCGGAAACCGTCGCAGTCGGTGATCTGCCGGCGAAGCGTGTCGACGTTCAATTTCAGCATCGTCCAGCCCCTCCAGCAGGTGCCGGCGCAGCTCGGCGAGATGCAGGGCGGACTCGGCCAGCACGTCTCCCCGGGCGGAGGTGCCGCGACAGCTCCCCCGCGGGATCTGCGGATCGCTGCCGAATGTCATGAGCTTCGGATCCCAGCCCCCGGGTGTTTCCGTGAGCTGCTCCTGAAGGAGCTTGAGGTCCTGCGGATGGAGCGTGACCGTGATCGGTTCCGCCAGTCCCAGCCGGTCCACGAGCGATCCGACCAGCTCCCTGACTCCGAACTGATCGGCGTCGATCGCCCGCGAGACGACCTGCGAGGCGACCGCAACCGCCAGCTCCACGGCCAGCTGCTGCAGCTCTCCCAGAGACTCCTGCCGCCGCCGTTCGTGTTCCTGTACCAGTTCCTCGAGGCCGGCGATGAGCTGTCGCATCTCCGCCGGATCGGGAGGCGGAGGCGTCGGCGGGGGAGGTGGAGGAGGCGGCTCGCTCCGCGGAATCGACTCGAAGGTGGGAGACGAGATCTCCCCGGTCGCGGTGCGCGGCCGGCCGCCGCCGATCTGCCGGAAGACCGGGTTGGAGAAACGGGCCATGGTCGAGGAGTCTCCCTGCGGCCCGGTGCGAGCCGGTGGAGCCGCCGATCAGAGTCAGAAGGAGGGGAGCGGTCATGCGTCCTCCTCTCTCGCGATCTTGGCCATGATCTGGGCGATGGCCGCACGAGCCTGCCGGACGCGGGCTGTCGGAACGTGTGTCTGAAGCTGCAGCTCTTCGGTGAGGGACTGCTGCGCCCGTCGCGAGAGGTTCTTGAGGACCTTCTGCAGGATGGCGTCGTCCACCTTGAAGAGGGCGGTCGCGAGGGTCGTCGATTCGACCTGTCCGAGGATCTTCTGAATGACGCGGTCTTCCGTCGCCCCGAGGTCTTCGAACTTGTAGAGCGACCCGGAGAGCTGACCGGCGAGTTCGGGATCCTCCTCCTCGAGGGTCTGGAGCATCGGACCCCGCTGGGCCTTGTCGAGCGAGCGGAGGATCTCCGTGAGCCGGGCCAGCCGGTCGGTCTGCTCGGGCTGCGGAGCCGCGGCCGCTTCGATCGCCCGGCCGATCGTCGCCCGCGCGAGGCGGTCGAGGAGGGCGGGGTTGGCGACGGAGTCGCGGCTGAGCTCTTTGACAATCGCCTGCTTCTGCTCGTCCTTGAAGAATCCCAGGAGCTCGGCCGTGCGTGCCCCCGAGAGACGGCTGAGAAGGATCGCGACGATGCGCGGCTGCTCCCCCTGCAGGGCCGCCCCGAGCATCTGCGCGGGCATCCTCTCGAGATCGGCGATCGGGTCGTGGCTCGGCTTGAAGGTCGGACCTTCGGAGATTCCTTCGTCCGGATCGTGAATGTGCAGCTGAGGGGCCGCGGTTCCCGTCGGGCCGGTCGAGGTCAACTCCCCGGATGGAGCGGCCGGGGGCGCCGGAACCGTCGCGGGAGCGTGAGCCTCGAGGAACTCCAGCATCATCTGGAACTCGTCGATCACGGTCGATTCGAGCGACCAGTCGACCGAATCCTTCGCCTTCCCGGCGAGCCCCTTGCGCAGCGACGCCGCCTGCTCCGCCGGGAGATGCTGCAGCACCTGCTGCCGGACATCTTCGTCGAGCAGACGGAGGAGAATCAGCGGTCGATCGTCCTTGGTCAACATGTCATCCGCATCCCTGCGGTTCGTGATTCGCTGGTTTCGGTCAGGCCGCTCGGCGCGATGTGGCGGAGGTCGGGGGGGCGGTTTCGCCGGACACTTTCATGCCCAGCCAGGCCTTGATGACTTCGGCGGCCGCTTCGGGGTTCGCGCGGGCCTGTTCCTGGAGGGCGGCCAATCGCCGGGCAGCAGTCAGGGAGACCTCGGTCGTGGACGGCTGCTCGATGACAACGGGTCGCAGCCGGCGAAGGGTGAGGAGTCCGATGCCCCCCATCACGAGGGCCACGATCCCGAGCGAGGCCGCGCGGAGCAGGTCCTTGACGGAATCGACCGATGCGATCGGCGGGGCGGCCGCCATCGGCTCCATCGGAGCGAGCTTCGCGAGGACCACTTCCACCTGGTCGTTCCGATCCGGGTCGAAGCCGACCGCCTGCTTGATGAGGGCCTCGAGAGACGCCTTGTCGAGCTGAGGAGCCGGTTTGGTCTTCGCTCCCGCGGTGGCGGGCTCCGGCTCGGGGACGTCCACGACGGCGGCGACCGTGATCCGGCGGATCCGACCGGGAGCTTCCGCGGTCGTGTTGGTCGTCTCGGGATTGGCGTAGCTGGTCTCGCTCTCTTCCCGCTTGCTCGCAGCGCTCTGCACGCTCCGGGCTCCGCTCGCCGCGCCGCCGACATTCGATGGGGTCCCGGCGGGACCGCTCGCCATGGCGCGAGGGGAATCGTTCGTTTCGGAGACGATCTTCTCGGTCGTCTTCACCTTGCCGGAGGGGTCATAGGTCTTCTGGGTCGACGTCGTCTGGGTGAAGTCGACATCCGCCGTCACCCGGACGACGGCATGACCAACGCCGAGGACCTCGGCAAGCATCGTCTCGGCCTTGGAGGCCAGGCTCGTTTCGAGCCGCCGACGGTATTCGAGCTGCCCGGCCACATCCCCTTCGAGTCCCCCTTCGGAGGTGAGGAGGCGGCCCTCGGTGTCCATCACGCTGACGTCACCGGGGGCGAGTCCCTCCACGCCGTGAGAGATGAGGCTGACGATCGAGGAGGCGTCCCGTCCCGTCAGGATCGCTCCGGGACGGAGCTCGACGACGACACTGGCGGTGGTCCGGCCCTGCTCGCGGATGAACGGAGAGGATTCCGGCTTGCTGATGTGCACCGTGGCCGACTTGATGGACCTGAGCTGCGCAATCGACCTGGCGAGGCGGGTCTCCTGCTGCCGCAGGAGCCGGACATGCGTCAGGGAGGGATCGCTCCAGATGTCGGTGGCCGAGTCGGCATCCTTCGGCCCGGCGGCGGTTCCGAGGTGTTCCTTGCAGGCGAGCCGCGCACGGCTCAGGTCGCTCTTGGCAACCGCGATCGCCGAGCCGGAGAAGTTCAGCTTGTAGGTGATCCGCTCCGCCTCGAGGGTGCTGACGATCTCCGCGGCGTCCGCCGGCGCGAGGCCGCTCGCGAGGGGCAGGTAGTCGGGCTGCATCGACCAGTAGCCGACACCCGCCATCAGCCCCAGGCAGAGAACAAGACCCGCCGCGACAGAGATCTGCTGCGCGCGAGACCAGCGGCTCCACAGGCCGGTGAGCTGCGTCATCAGGTTCTGGAAGAATTCCACGGCTGGGGAGGTCGCAAAGGGAGGGGGAAGGAAGGGACAAGTGTCAGGTATCAAGTATCAATCAGGCCCGCGTCGTTCGTCTCTGATACTTGAGACTTGCCACTTGATACTTGCTACTTACCACTTGAGACTCGCGTCAGACCTGCATTCTCATGATTTCCTGGTACGACGAGATCACCTTGTCGCGGATCTCCATGAGGAGCTGGAAGGCGAGGTCCGACTTGGCGACGTTCAGGACGACACCCTGGAGGCTGTCCGCCTGGCCGGTCGCGAGATCCTGGATCGACTGCTGGGCTCCGATCTGCTGCTGGTTGACGTCTTTCAGCAGGTCGGTGACGAGCTGCGAAAACGGCAGCTCAGCGGACGCTCCGGATCGGGCCACTGAGGGGGCCATCGATTCCGGGGCGACCGCTGAGAGCGGAAGTGAGGTGACGGGTGTGACGGCCATTATCCGATCTCACGCAGGACGGAGAGGGTCTGTTCCGCCATCTGCTTGAAGGTCTGGAGGGACTTGAGGTTCGCTTCGTAGGTCCGGCTCGCGACCATCAGGTCGATCATCTCATGCGGCAGCTTGACGTTCGGGAGGGAGACGAAGCCGCGGTCGTCGGCATCGGGGTGGGACGGGTCGAAGATCGTCGGAAGCTCCGACTGGTCCTGGACAATGCCGGAGACTTCGACCCCCTTGAGGCCGAACGTGTCGCCGGGGGTCTGGCTCATGGCGTCGTTGAAGGCCGACGTGAAAATGATCTCCTGGCGGCGATACGGCCCCCCTCCCGGGGTGCGGGTGGAATGGATGTTTGCGATGTTGTTCGCCACGACCTCCATCCGCATCCGCTCCGCGCGGAGTCCGGAGGAGCTGATATCCGTGGCGGCAAGGATTCGTCCCATCGACATGACCGACCTCCCTGTTCCTAGGACATGGCCCGGCGAAGCTTCGACATCTGGCTGACAATCAGCTGCGTCGCGGCCTGGTGGATCAGGGCGTTCTGGCTGAGCTGGCCGAGTTCCTGGTCCACGTCGACATTGTTTCCATCCGCCCGTTCGGGGAGGCCGCTCTGCTCGAAAGCCTCGGGTGCTCCCGATTCGCCGCGGAGATGACGCTGGAGCTGCTCATCGAACGAGACGTCGAGCCGGTGATAACCCGGGGTGTTGACGTTCGCGAGGTTCTGGCTCAGGACGCGGTGCCGCACTTCGGCTGTCGCCATGAGCTGCTGCAGGAGGTCGATCTGTCCGGAAACGTTCTGCATGTCGTTTTTATCGGTCTGACCGGCAAAGTTTCCCTAGCTCGCCAATTCCAGGACATTCCAATTCACTCGAATTGCGCAAGGACGGTCGTGGACCGCGCAATACCTGCCGGTTGCCTGCGGCAGCACTCGCCGATCGGTGAGACCAATCGCGCCAGGCCGCGCAACCTCCCAATTCCCGCATTCGCGACACAACGCGAAAGAATCTGTGGAGGTTCGTTCGAACGGGGGTCAAGACTTTCCCGGAATCCCACGATTCTGAATGGTGTTCCCGCGATGCAGTTCGCGTGAACACAGGTTGTCGAGAATCCATCGCCCCCAAAGCGGTGGAGGTATCGACTCGAGGATTGCGGGTGTGCTCGTTCGACGGACTCCCACGGGAGCTCCGGCCGGACCGGTCGCGACAAGGGTCATCCGAAGCGGACCAGCCACGTGGGCGGCTGGGAAGCCGAGGTACGTCACGCCGGTCGGGATGGCGCGTCCGACGACTCTTTTGAGTGTTTACTGCTCCGTTGCGCGTTGCGCACCGGGACGTCGTCTCCCTTCCCTGGACATCTGCATGACCTTGACGCGATGCGGACCCGACGAAGCCTGACCCGGCTTCGCCTCCACACTTTGCGCTGACTTCTGAAGAGCCTCGATGAAAACATCCGCCCCTGCACGCACGTTCCGGCTGCCCACACTCCCTGCCGTGGCCGTGCAGCTTCTCAACATCTTTTCCGACCCCGACGTTTCGATCCGGGAAGTCGCAAGGCTGATCGAGTCCGACCCGGCCCTGGCTGCCAAGATCCTCAAGGCCGCCAATTCGGCCCAGTTCGGGTGTGGACGGGGCATCGCCGAGATCGGCCGCGCCCTGACTCTTCTCGGAAAGCGGACCGTCACTTCCCTGGCTCTCGGTTTCTCGCTTTCCGAAATCTCCACCCGGAATGGGAAGCAGCAGAAGCTCTTCCAGGACTACTGGCTGCAGGCGGTGTCGCGGGCCATGACCTGCGAACTGCTCGGCAAGCGGTTCGCGCGAGGGAAGGAAGGGGAGCTGTTCGTCAGCGGACTGCTGTCGTCGATCGGCTCCCTGGCTCTGCTGCACTCCGAGCCGGAATCGTACGCCCAGGTGCGGGCCGAAGCCGAGAGCGGGACCCGTCCCCTGCTCGACATTCAGCGAGAGGTCTATGGCACCGACTACGTCGAGCTGACGACGCAGCTCCTCGGCCAGTGGAAGCTGCCGCCGGAGATCATCTCGTCGATCGTCGATCAGTCGCGGGACCTCGGCTACTTCGAGGCGACGGATCCGAAGGAACTGACGATCTTCGACAAGACCGTGGCCGTCGCCGGTGCGATCGGAGAATTCCTCTGTGTCGAGAAGAAGGCGGTCTCGCTCATCAGGATCCATGAGCTGATGGGGCTGTTCTTCGGCATGCCCGAAAAGGAGATCGACGAGTTCGTCACCCAGGTCCGTGAACGCCTGAGCGACAGTGCCGACATGTTTCAGACCGACGCCAGCCGCCTCCCGAGCCCGTCGGAGATCATGTCGCAGGCGATGGAACAGCTCTCGGAGATCGCCGCGAGCGCCCTGAGGGACCACAGCGCCCCGAACTCCCACGATGTCCTCGAAGAGAATGGCCGGCTCCGCCGCCGCGTCGAAGAACTCACGCGCCGCAGTGCCATCGACCCGCTCACGCAGGTCTTCAACCGCGGCTATCTCATCGAGCGTCTTTCCGAACAGGTCGCCGTGGCCCGGCTGCGGCAACAGCGGATCGGGATGATCTTCATCGATGTCGACCACTTCAAGCAGGTGAACGACACGTACGGCCACCCGGCCGGTGACCGGGTCCTGGAGGTTGTCGCCCGGGCCATCGAGAGCGAAGTCCGGGCCAGCGATGTCCTGGGGCGGTACGGCGGGGAGGAGTTTGTCGTCCTGCTCGGGCCGACGGACGTGGCCAGTCTCGAGCGGGTGGGAGAGCGGATCCGCAAGCGGATCGCCGAGGGAGTGATCATCTACGAAGATAAAGAGATCAGCGTGACGGCGAGCGTCGGCGGAACAGTCATGGGACCGCCGGTCGAAGGAGACAATTTCCAGGATCGGCTGATCGAATACGCCGACGCGGCGATGTACGTCGCCAAGCGGGGCGGACGGGATCAGGTCGTTCTCATCGAGGTTGATGCCGACGGGAACCAGCAGCAGATCTCGCCGCCGAAGTCACACTCTTAGAGCGTCGACTGATCCGGGCGTCGCCAGTCATCGGAATGGAAAGGCCCCGGGAGCGTGATGCTTCCGGGGCCTTTTCTCATTGGCTCCTGGTCTCGCCGAATCCTCTACTCGATGACACCCAGTTCCGGCAGCGGTGGCTTCGGAGGGGTGTAGGCGGGAGCCGGCGGAGGCATCACCGGAGCTTCGGGAATCTCGGGAGAGCCGATCGAGGTGGAATCGAGGAACTCCGGCGGCGCATTGTTCGGATCGTACGGAAGGGAACCCTGTCCGCCGGAAGGGGATGAGGGGGGCGGAGGCGGCGCGCCGGCTCCCGTCAGCATGAGGGCGATGTCGCGGGAGGCGGTCTGGCCGAGAATCCGCGGGCTCACTTCCGACAGAGGGTCGTGAGGAGGAATGATCGGCGGCAGGAACCATCCCAGGACCCCACCCCTCGGAATCGGAGCGGGAGGAGCCACCGGACCTTCCCAGACGCCGTCGTAGTCGAGCACCACCGAGCCGTCTGCACTGCGGATCATCATCACCCGCACGCCGAGCTTGAGTGGCCGGATCGGCGACATCTGGGTCACCTCGTAGAGAAGCGTATGGTCGGAGGGACAGACCCGCTGGATCTCGGAAACGAGTTGGCGGAGATCGATCGGCTGGCCGGGCATGGGACGGGCGCAGGCCGCGGGCCAGGGGCCGCCGTAGTCGGTGACCTGAAAGCCCTGAGTCCGCCGGATCGCCGCCTTGAGGTCATCGTGGAACGCCGTCGTCACCATCGCTCCCGCGCGGTCGTTCAGCGGAACGACCGCCAGCGTCTGCTGCGGAGTCGCGGGGGGAAGGATCGGCGGAGTGACTTCGATGTCGACGGCGTGGTGAGCGCACCCGACGAGAGCAATCACGACAGCCGCGGCGAAGAGAGTCCCGGTTCCTTTCACTTCTTGTTTCCCCCGTCCGCCGGCGACTCGCTGCTCGCCGCGCCGGCCCGTGCGGGGCCGGCTGCGGGGGGCGCTGGCCGAGGAGATCCACTGGCCATCTGTTCGATAAGCGAGAGAATCTCCTCGGTCACCTTGTCCTGGCGGGCCTGGCGTGCGTTGAGCTCCTCCGCAAGCTGAACGATCGACTTGTGGTGCGCCTCCGTCTGTCGCTGCAGCTGAACGATCGCCTGGGTCAGGGCGGTGTTGACCTGTGTCTGCTGTTCGAGCCGCTGCCGGAGGGTCTCCATGTCCCGGTCCGTCGCCCCGGCGAGGTACTGCGTTTGGCGGATCTCCGCGGGGGGCGTCCCGAACTGCGGATCGGACGGAGTCGCTTCCATCGCCGTCCCGGTCAGGGAACGGGGGGCCGAGAGCTGCGCATCGAAGGTCGCTGTGTCGCCAGCCGTGATCGCCGGCATCGGGGCGGCCGCTGAAGCAAGAGTCTCGCCCGTCGAGGCCCCGGTTGCGTCGGTCCCGAGCGGAGTTCCGTTGGCCGAGAATGCTTGCGTCCCGCCGGTCGCTTTCCATCCCGCGTCTGCGGCGACCTGTCCTGAGGCTGTCGCGGGCGGGGAATCGGACGCGGCCGGTGGAGTGGCGGCGTCGAATTGACGTTGAACCACGCGCGGGAGCGAGCGCTGGCATCCGCAGCAGAGCGCCAGGCTCAGCAGCAGGCCGGTCGACCAGGGCGTCGGCGGTTCAGGCAGGGACATAGTCCGTCTTCAGGCAGGAGTGCAGTCGAGGAGGATGTGTTCTCCGCAACGACAGCGGATTTCAATCTGCCGCACGGCGTCGCCGTCCCGGTGGATCGTGATCTCCGGTTCGCACGCCTGCGACGTGCGGCCGATGGCGACCGGCGCGGCTTCGACCCGGACCCCTTCGCGCCGAAGGACGGTGCCGGTGGGTGAGGCTGCGGACTTGTCGAGCGTGGTCATTTCGGTGATCTGGCAGACGCGGGTCAATGTCGAGCGGGAGTTGTCGGCTGTCGCCTGTCGGCAGGTCGGCTGTGGGTTGTGGGCTGTGGGTAGGAGAGAAACTGCTTGATCTGACTGAGAACTGAGAACTGACGACTGACGACTTCCTCACGCGGCGTCGCGCAGGGTTCTCCCGCGGACGTACTCGCGGGCGCGGATCTCCGCCTCCTGCAGGATGCGGCAGACGCGCCCTTCCGACAGGCCGAGGGCTTCGCCGATCTCGCGGAGCCGGAGGTCGTCGGTGTAGTACATCGTGAGGATGAGCCGGTGCCGTTCCGGAAGCCGATGGATCGCCTCCGCAAGGAGCCGGGCGTGATCCTGCTCGGTCATGATCTGATCGGGGCCGCTGTGACGCCGATCGACCGTGTCCGCCGCCATCCGATCGAAATCGCCGGTATCGGGACGGGCCATCCGCATCGCGAGCAGACACTCCCGGACTTCGAGCTCCGAGAGACCCGTCATCCGGGAGAGATCCTCCAGCCGGACGGGCGAGTCGAGCCGGGCATATGCCTCGCGGATCAGGGCCCATCGCTGAAGCATGTGCTGAGGCAGGGGGCAGTTCCGCCGGAGCTCGTCGAGGATGGCCCCGCGGATCCGGGCGTGCGCGTACGGGCGAAACGGAACGCCGCGGCTTTCGTCGTAGTTGCCGGCCGCCTCGACAAGGCCGAGCGCTCCGGCCGCCTCGAGGTTCTCGCGGTCCGCGCCGAGCGGCAGGTCCAGCGCCATCCGGCTCAACGTATGGCGGACCAGGTCGAGGTGATCAATCACCAGCTGGTCGCGCCGCGCCTTGCGGACGAGGTTCTGGAACTTCTTGACGGCGGGGTTCATGCAGGAGGAGTTGTCAGTTGTCGGTGATCAGTTTCCGTTCCAGATCCTGTCTGGCTCGCTCTCGACTCGACTCACGATCAGGGCCGTCAACGTCTCAGCAGGCTGGCCGCACGACGACGGATCGGGGGACGCGGCAGAACCGGGCCGGGAGAGGCCGCGGGAGTCGGCGGCGAGGGGAGTTCGGAGACGTCCGGGCTGAGCGACATCACCTGGCTCTGAATCTCGGAGAAGGTCGGGGCCGGGGGGGCGGCGGCGTCGAGCGGGACGAGCGTCCGGATCCCCTGGGCGTCGACACCCCCCACCATACAGCGCCCGGGGCACAAGCAGAGGCACACCA
>JAEYWB010000817.1 GCA_023429275.1 Planctomycetota bacterium | reverse complement strand
CCTGATTACTACCTGGGCGTCGGTAGCGGAACACACGCCGAGCAGACAGGGGCCGTCATGATCGCTTACGAAAGGGTGTGCCTGCAGGAGCCGCCCGACTGGACTGTCGTCGTCGGCGACGTGAACTCGACCCTCGCGGCCGCACTCGCGGCGGTCAAGCTGGGCGTTCCCGTCGCTCATGTCGAAGCGGGGCTACGGAGTTTCGACCGGACGATGCCGGAGGAGATCAACCGGATCCTCACCGATGCGATCTCCGACCAGCTCTACGTCTCCGAACCGGTCGGCATGGAGAACCTTCGCCGCGAAGGCCGGCCGGAGGAGCAGCTGTTTCACGTCGGAAACGTGATGATCGATACGCTGCTCCACCTGCTCCCGGCCGCCCGCGACCGGAACATCCCGGGGGAATACGGGCTTCCTCCGAAGGGGTACGCGGTCGTCACGCTTCACCGTCCATCGAACGTCGACTCCCCCGAACGGCTCGGGGAGCTGACCGGGTGCCTCCGCGACATCTCGCGAAAACTGAAGCTCGCGTTCCCGATCCATCCCCGGACGGAAAAGAAGCTGCGGGAGTTCGGCCTGCTGTCGAAGATGCGGGAGGCCGGAATCGATCTCCTCCCGCCGCTCGGCTACCTGGAGTTCGTCTCCCTCGTCGCCGGGAGCCGGATGGTCATTACGGACTCGGGGGGAATCCAGGAGGAGACGACCGTCCTCGGCGTCCCCTGCCTGACGCTGCGGCCGAACACCGAGCGCCCCGTCACGACGGAGATCGGGACCAATACGCTCGTCGACGGACCGCTCGGGCGGCTGCTCGAACTCGTCGACGACGTCAACGCTGGCCGGTACAAGCCCGGACAGATTCCAGAACTCTGGGATGGTCAGGCGGCCGAGAGAATCGCCTGTCACTTATGCGAACGAGACTGAAGCCCGTACTACTGACCGTGACTTCGAATTCTCCTTCGATGAGACGCCAGCCTTGTTTGCCGTCAGGGTAACACCCCCCTATTTTGCCTCCCCTTACTCGACGCTGGCGTCGACCTTGAGCGGTGCGGCGTCACCGAGGGGAACGGAGTGCGCGCGGTTTGGGAGTTCATCAGCCGGCGGGCGCTAGCCCCCGGTTCGAACCGGACGCTGGCGCGTTCCGGCTGATCTGACGCTCCCCCATGCCTCGTCGTGTCAAAGCCACCTCGGACCTCGGACTCAGGTCCTTTGGAAGTCGCTGAACAGTGCCACTCGACCGTTTGTCGTGAAATTGAGCGCCCAGCGGACGACCTGGAAGGTCGTGCTACGGGGCGTTGCGATCGTTGAACCTGCCAATCTGACGTGACTGCCAAGCCGGAATCCCTGAGCCTCCCACTGTCTCACCCGCTTCGCGCGGAGCGAGGCGACGACGCCGAAATCTCGCCAGCCGTTCTTGCGGAAAGGCACGAGTTCGTCATCGAAGCGGGGCACGGGGGAAGGCTCGTCGACTGGCGCGAGCTCCTTGACTACCGCGACCTGTGCCTCTTCCTGATCTGGCGGGGAATCAAGGCCCGTTACGCCCAGAGCGTCATCGGCATCGGGTGGGCGATCATCCAGCCCCTGTTCTCGATGCTCGTCTTCAGTGTCATCTTCGGCAAGCTGGTCCGCGTGAGCTCCGACGGGGCTCCCTACGCCTTGTTCAACTTTGTTGCGATGGTCCCCTGGACCTACTTTTCGAACGCCGTCTCGGAGGGGACGTCGAGCCTCGTCACCAACGCGGGGATGATCAGCAAGGTCTACTTTCCGCGTCTCGTTCTGCCGGTTGCGGCGGTGGCGACGAAGCTTGTCGATTTCTCCGTCGCCATGATCCTCCTGGCGGTCCTGCTGGCGGCGTTCGGAATCGTCCCGACCTGGGGAATCCTGATGCTCCCGGTGCTGATTGGTCTCATGGTCCTGTCGGCCTTCGGCGTGGCGACGTGGATGACCGCTCTCGCGGTGCAGTACCGCGATGTCCAGCACGCGATGGGCTTTGTCCTGCAGCTGATGATGTACGCCGCGCCGGTCGTCTACCCGACGAGCCTGATCCCGAGCCGCCTCGAACTGTCGGGCCTGTCGATCAACCCGCAGTGGTTCTACGCCCTCAACCCGATGGTGGGCGTCATCGAAGGTTTTCGATCCGCCTTCCTGGGAACGCGGTCGATGCCGTGGGACCTGATCGGGATCGGATGCGTGAGTGCCATGGCGCTCGCCCTCTCGGGGATCGTCTACTTCCGCCGCCGCGAACACGTTTTCGCCGACGTGGCGTAATTCCGCCGCCGGTTTCGCTGTCGTCAAATGTCCTCCGCCGCCATCTCTGTCGAACATCTCTCGAAGGCCTATCGCATCGGCCAGAAGGAAGAAGTTCACGACACCCTCGCCGGGGTTATGCTCTCCTGGGCAAGGGCGCCGCTCCGAAACTTTCGCCAGTTGCGCCGGCTTAATACATTCGACCTCTCCGGAAGCTCGGAAGAAGAGGACGTCCTCTGGTCGCTGCGGGACGTCAGCTTTGAAGTCCAGCCGGGCGAGGTTCTGGGAATCATCGGGCGCAACGGGGCAGGAAAGAGCACGCTGCTGAAGATTCTGTCGCGAATCACCGCCCCGACAGCGGGCCGAGCCGTGATCCGGGGGCGAGTTTCCAGCCTGCTCGAGGTCGGGACCGGGTTCCACCCGGAACTGACCGGCCGCGAAAACATCTACATGAACGGCACGATCCTCGGCATGCGGAAGCGGGAGATCGACCTCAAGTTCGATAACATCGTCGACTTCTCGGGCGTCGAGCGGTTCATCGACACGCCGGTGAAGCGGTACTCGTCCGGCATGAAGGTGCGGCTGGCGTTCGCGGTCGCCGCACATCTCGAACCTGAAATCCTGATCATCGACGAGGTCCTCGCGGTCGGAGACGCCGAGTTTCAGAGGAAGTGCCTCGGAAAGATGCAGGACGTCGCCAGCCACGGGCGGACGGTGCTGTTCGTCAGCCACAACATGGCTGCCATGCGTTCACTTTGCCGGACAGGGCTTCTGCTCGATGGAGGTCAAGTCACATTCTCGGGTGACATCGACGCCTGCACGGAGAGGTATTCGAGCAACGGAGTGCACGCCGTCGGCCAATGGGTCCGCGATCACTCGGAACATGGCCGCGCTCCGGTGCATTTCTCCACGGCCGGTCTCGAACTTCTCGGCCACCAACCGCAACATGCTCTCCGGGTCTCCTTCGATCTGACGAGCACTGAGAACCACCCCGATGCCTTTGTGGCCATCGACATCTTGAATTCCCATGGCGCAGTCGTGATGCAAGCGATGCCATCGAACGTCCCGTTCGTTTCGTCCTCGAACCAACGCCACGAACTGTCTGTGGATATCGATCTCCCGCCGCTCATCCCCGGGACGTACCACGTCACGCTGTGGGTCGGAACAGCGCTTCACGAAACTCTCGACGAGGTCCGCGCGGTCCTGGCGTTCGACGTCAACGACGCCCCAGCGGCCGGAAGGACCTACCCCTACTCACTCAATCATGGCTCGATCGTCCCGCCCAGTCGGATGCGGTACACAGCTTTCCCGATCGCGGAGAATGGATCTTCGCTGATATGAGCTTCCTGGAACGGACCGTCGAATCGCTGAGATTCGCCTTCCGACTGGGACGGCGGTTGCAGCATTTTTACCGGAAGAACCGATCGGAGTTTCGAGCCCTTCGCCGAGTGCTGGACTGGCCGTCGACGCTTGCGATGATCGCTGCGTCCGCTCCCCCTCTTATGCGAGGGCCTGAGATTTCATTGCGACTGAAGAAGCCGGCGTGCTCCGTCAGGTTACGGCTGGCGACGAGCGACCTTCAGGTGTTCAGACAGGTGTTTCTCGAGTGTCAGTACCGAGATCCGTCGAGCAACTCACCTCAATATATTGTTGACGCCGGAGCAAATATCGGCCTGTCTTCGGTCTATTTTCTGGCGACGTTCCCTTCCTGTCGAGTGGTCGCAGTCGAACCACACCCGCAGAACGTCACGCTGGCCCGCCAGAATCTCGAGGCTTACGGCGACCGTTGCCGCATCGTGGCCGGAGCCGTTTGGAACAGGGAGGGCGAGATCTATGTCGAAAGGGGATCTTTCCGCGGTGGAGACTATTGGGCCTGCACGACGCAGGAACAGCATACCGACGGAGGCGTCCTCGTCCCGGCAGCAAGGATCGAGTCCGTGGCCGCTGAAGCCGGCTTTCCGCAGATCGATCTGCTCAAGATCGATATCGAAGGGGCGGAAGTGCCGGTTTTCGAAAGTGGCCCGGAGACATTCCTGATGATGACGAAGGAAATCATGATCGAATGTCATGGAGACCGGGCCGATTCGGCCGTCTGCGACGCCCTGCGGGAGCACGGGTTTACCTGGTCGCTACGAGGCGAGGTTCTACACGCCGTGCGGGCCCCCGGTTCATCGACGACCTGATCGGCACGAGGCTCCCGAAGGGGACCTTGCCCGCTGGGATCGCTGTCCATACTGCAAGACGGAGCGACTCCAAAGTCTCCATTCCGAATGCCGTCATTCATTTCTATCGCGATCTGCACTTGGAACCGGGCCAAGCTGCTGGACCGAACGCTGACCCGTCTGGCGGAAGTCGCCAAGACGACCCGTTCCGGCTTCGAGCTCATCGTCGTTGATAACGGCTCGACCGATGAAACTCCGTTGCTCGCGGACCGGCACTGTTCGGCCCTGCCGCTCGTGTATGCGCGGGAGTCGAGGCTCGGTCATACATTCGCAAGAAATCGCGCCATCGAGATCGCTCGAGGGGACCTGCTCCTCTGGACAGATGACGATGTCCTGGTGGGGGACCATTGGATCGATGAATACGCCCAGGCGGCGCGGTCTCGTCCAGAAGCCACGTTTTTCGGCGGACCGGTGAATCCTGACTTCGAGACGCCACCGCCCCCGTGGCTGATCGAAATCTGGGAGAGCATTTCCGCGCTTTATGCCATCCGGCAACTAGGCGATGAACCGTTCGCCTTGGAGCCGGCACGTGTCCCGTTCGGAGCGAACTTCGCAATTCGAACTGAAGTTCAACGGCGGCACCGTTTTGATGAACGCATCGGACGCCGCGGACGGGCGCTTGGAGCCGCAGATGAGACGACACTGCTCCGTCGACTACTGGCAGAGGGACACACAGGCTGGTGGACTCCGTCTGCGTACGTGAAGCACTTCATCCCCAAGGAACGACTTACTCCGCAATATCTGCGAGGAAATTTTTACAACCAGGGGAAAGTCGCCGGCATCCACGCCA
>JAEYWB010000758.1 GCA_023429275.1 Planctomycetota bacterium | reverse complement strand
GGTTGTAGAGCGTGATCGCTCCGAGGACGTCGAGCTGAATCAGGTCCGGATGCTGCAGAGCACCGTACTTGTCCGGAACCTTCACGAACCCGGGGATGATGTTCGCTGCTCCGGCGGCGTCCGCTGTCAGGAGGCTGGTGATTCCGCCGCTGCCATAGCCGGACGAGTCATAACCTCCCGGGAGTCCTCCCTGTTCGGGAATCGAGCCGGCTCCACCCCCGAAGGGGTTGCCTGCAAAGGGGTTGCCCGCGAAGGCCCCGCCTTCGTAACCCCCGCCCGCCATGGGATACGATTCCGGTCCGATCGGGCTTCCCGGGGTGAACGGCTTCTCATGCGGGTTCGGCGACATGTTGAACCGCACGCTCCGGCCCGGCCAGGGGCAGTTGGTCAGCGCCGTGAGGAACTCGGGGATCTTCATCTGGCTGATGACGACCCGCAGGTAGAAGCCTCGCTCCTTAAATTCCTTGTCGACCGCGCCGATGTAGCGGATTCGCTTGATCGTCGCGGCGCCTCCCGCGCCTGGCATCCCGGCTGCACCGTAGCCCGCGCTGGCATCTCCTCCACTCGCGGCTCCGTCCACATCCGGGCCGAATTCCTCGGCCGGATTGATCAGTGCACCGCCCGACACGATCGCCCCCGGGGCTCCCGTGCCCCCCATCGGCATCGCCATGGCATCGGCGCCGCCGCCGCCCGCTCCCGCCGTCCCCGTCACCGCCTTCGGTTCCGGTGTTCCCGATCCCCCGAGGAGCTTGAAGGCCTCGATCGAACGGACAGTCGCGTTTGCCGGGCCGTCGGCGTACTTGTTCGTGCTCCGGATCGCGTCCGAGAGCATCTGCATCAGCCACAGGGCCTCCTGGGCGTCCCAGACTTCTTCGCTGGACGGGGGCTGGTGGGGGGCGAAAATCGAAACCGTCAACGCCGAAGGCTCGACGAACACCTTCTGGGTGTGAGTCGTTCCCCGGATGGTTTCCGGAACCACCGGCTCGAGCGAATAGAACAGCTTCTCCCACAGGAGGGGGTACTCGTTGTTCCGGTAGGCGAAGCGGGCCGAAAGGGGAATATCGTCCCGATACTTCTTCGGAATCCGGTTGGCGATCGCCGACGGCCAGACCATCAGCTTCGCCTGTTCGCCCCACAGGCTCCCGAGGGCGGCGTCGACCTGCCCCTTGTGTTTCTCGTTCACCGCCTTCAGTCCCTCGGCGAACCGGCCGTTGGGCTTCGATGACGGGGGAATGCTCGACTCGACCTTCTTGAGCTCATCTTCCCGCTTGGTCGTCGCTTCGCTGAGCGCTCCATTCGCGGAGATATAGCCGTAGAGGATCATCGGAATCGCGAGGCCGAGCAGAATCCAGAACCGGTTCTTCTTGATGGCGTCCATCGGAAGCTCGACTGGGAGGCGAAAAGGAAAATGTCTTGCGAACGGGGTACTGCGGGGTCAGCAAGGCTGACGTCACTTCATCTCGGCCGGAGCCATCGGTGATGCCTCGGGCGTTGCTCCCTCCATCGGAGCGGCCTCTCCCTCGGCCGGGGGCCCCTTGGCGGCGGCCGCGGCAGCTTCGAGCTTGGCGGCCTCTTCAGGATGCCGCAACTCGAAGTCTTCGGGGACCAGGCTGGCGTCGAACCCGGCGGGGACTTCCGCCTTGCGGTCGACCGGAGGAACCGGCTTATAGACGAACTGGATCAGGAAGTTCGTCTGGTTGAGCTTCTTGGCCCCTTCCGGCAGCTGTCCCATGGGGCCAACGCCCGTCGGAGGTGCTCCCATCGGGGTGAACGGCACCGCACCCGGCAGGCCGGGCCGCATCGGGGCCGTGTCGACCCGCCCGGCCGGCGAGTAGATGATCTGTTCCCGGTTGTAGTGGGTAATCGTCGCGTGCGAGATCCCCATCCGGCCAATGTCCCGGACAGGACCTTCACCCCGCTTGATCTGCCACTTCTGAAGGTTCCTCAGGAAGTAGTTCAGCAGGAACTGGACTCCCTGTTCTTCGTCGGTCGCTCCGTGGTGCCAGTGGTTCCCCCGCAGCGAGACGAGATAGCCCTCCCCTTCGGGACCGGCCGCTTTCAGTTCCGCCGGCAGGAACTCCGTCTGGTGGGTCAGGAGGTCGAACCAGCCCCCCTTGACGTCCGCCAGCTTGTCGGACGTGAAGGACTTGATCGAGACCTGGTAGCGCTTTTCGATGTCGGATTCCGGGACGTCGACGTCGTCGCGGGGGACGCAGTCGTTGACCGCGTCGAACAGCTCCATCCAGGAGATGTCGCGCCGGTTGGCCACCGCGTCCTTGACCCGCTTCTTGTCGTTCTCGAAGTTCCCCTTTTCGGCCGCGTAGGCGCTCTCGTAGCCGGAAACCTCGGTTCCGTACTTCTCGGCTTCCTTCTGGGCGTCGTTGAACTCGGGCTTGTCGATGTACGAGAAGGCCAGCCCGTTGCCGATCGTCGCTCCGGCGAAGCCGAGCATCAGTGCGGCGGCGGTCGCCACCGCCCAGGGCTTCTTGCTCCGGACGAGCCGCTCGGTGGCGATCTCGGGCGGGAGGAGCGTCGTCTGTATGGCGGTCTGCTGGAGCTGCTGGAGGGCGACGCCGTACGGGACCGCGAAGCTCAGCACGTTGTCCGCAAACAACGGCGAGTTGACGACCGAGTCGCCGACGAGCGCCTTGAACGCCTCCGGCCGCTCGACGTCGTACTGCAGGTTCTGCTGAAGGAACTTCTGAAGCCCCGCCAGCTTGAAGCCGTTGCCGAGGCCGATGACCTTCGTGATCTTGGCAGCCCGGTTGACACTCGAGAAGAAGCCGACCGACCGCTGGATTTCCGACACGAAGTCGTTGAACACCGGCCGCAGCGCCTGGAACACCGCCCGCGGGTCGGGGGACTTCGTCGCATTGCACTTCAAGTGCTCCGCCTTCGCGAAGCTCAGCTTCATCTCCTTGGTCAGCGCCCGGGTGAAGTGGTTGCCGCCGATCGGGATGTTGCGGACCCAGATCTTCTTGCCGTTCGAAACCATGAGGGTCGTGTTGTCGCACCCCATGTCGAGAACGATGACGTAGTCGGTCTCGCCCGAGGGAGCTCCCACCCGCATCCCGAGCTCGTCATAGCTCAGGACGTTGAACAGGCCGAGCGGAGCGATCTGGATCAGCTCGACTTCGACCTTGGCATTCGTGAACGGCCGGAGCTGGTTCATCACCTGGTCGCGCTTCATGGCGAACAGGCCGACCTCCGCCTCCAGCAGGTAGCCGCTCTCTTCAATACCGTTGCCGACCGGCTGGTAATCCCAGATCACCTCTTCCAGCGGGAAGGGGATCTGCTGCCGGGCTTCGTATTTGACGATTTCGCCGAGCTTGCTGACTTCAACGGGGGGGAGCTGGATGAACCGGACGAGCGACGAATGCCCGGGGACCGAAAAGCCGACGAGATCCCCCGTCAGATCGTTGCGGGAGAGGAAGGTCTGCATCGCCTCCCGGATGATCTCCTCGGGGACGGCGTCGGGCTGCGACAGGATCTTGGGGTACTGGACGTAGTCGAACGCCGCGGCGATGACCTGTCCCGTCGTCTCCGAATAGCGGAGCTTGATCGCCTTGAGGGCCGACTGCCCGATATCGATACCCCATGCGGCACGGCTGGGAGCCATGATCGCTGACCTCTCGGACTAAAGTGATGGGACGTGAGACAGACGAGGGAACCGCGGACACCCGTGATTTCGGAAGCCGGCGCAAGACGACCGGCGGACGGGGACAGCGTGACGAGGACAACCATCATCGTACGACATTGCCGCGAGGTCGCACACGCTCGTCCCGCTTCCCTGAACGGAAATCTCTCGAAAACCTATCCGGCGAGTTCGTGCAGAGTCAATCGTCATCGAGGCTTCCGGCGGATCATGTCTTGCGACCTGGCGGGCATTCCCCCTGTTAACTTCATTTGCGACGAAGTGACAGAAGGCCAAGTTCCCACAATCCGAACAGATCGCGGCCGGAGGTCGACTTTTTCTCCAACCGGCGCTTGCCAGACGTCGGAGTGCGGTTTTCCTCCCTATTGATTCCCGCGCCGACCTCACGAAGAATTGACCGCAGTTTGCACTCTCGGGGCGGCCGTTCTCTGCTTTCGTCTGTTCGAAGCCCGCCGCTGCGCGGAAGTGTCCTGCCGGACGAGGGAGCCCTTCTATGCGGACAGATCTCACGGATATCACGCTGGTCGTGGATCGCAGCGGGTCGATGGAGTCGATGCGGACCGATGCCGAAGGGGGCGTCAATGCGTTCATCCGGCGGCAGGCGGCCGAGCCGGGAGAAGCGCTTGTGACGCTTGTGCAGTTTGACACGGAGTACGAGTTCCTGAGCCGGGGAACCCCTGCCGCCCAGGTCGGGGAGTACACGCTCGTCCCCCGCGGATCGACCGCCCTCCTCGATGCCGTCGGCCGCGCGATCAACGAGACCGGTGCCCGGCTGGCCACGATGGCGGAGCCCGATCGTCCGGGGCTCGTCGTGTTCGTCGTCGTGACCGACGGGCAGGAGAACTCGAGCCACGAGTTCTCCAAGGCGAAGATCAAGGAGATGATTGAGCACCAGCAGACGGTCTACAACTGGCAGTTCACGTTCCTCGGGGCGAACCAGGACGCCTTTGCGGAAGCGGGCAGCATGGGATTCTCGGCCGGCGGCACGGCCGGATACTCGCCCGACAAGGCCGCAGTCGCTTACGCCAACGTCGGCAGCAAGGTGGCCCGGATGCGTCAGGCAGCCGCTGCCTGCGCCACGGTCGACAACAAATGGACCACCGAGGAGCGGGAGTCCATGAAGTAGGAGACGGAGCGGTGGGCGTCCGACAGCTCGTGAAGCCCGAGAAACGAGCGCCCGGCCGGGTTTCAGAGACCCGGCCGGCTCGTTTCTCAGGGATCATCAAGGC
>JAEYWB010000750.1 GCA_023429275.1 Planctomycetota bacterium | reverse complement strand
TGAACGCGGGTCTTGAGGTGAAGCGTCTCGGGATAACCAGGAAGCGTGCTGCAGAGCCAACCGAAGAAGGGGCCGATGTGGTTTCGATTCGGCGTGGCGTAGTTGTCCTGCCAGAGGAAGAAGTTCTCCTCCTTCAGGGACACCCAGACGCCCCAGGTGAAAACGTCATCGGTTCCGCGAATTGGAATGTCGAGACAACCGTGAATGAAGAAGAAGCGGTCGGCGATGACGCAGCTGTCCGACGTGAGGAACACATCCGTCTCGCGCCTGTCCGCCGGCACGTCCCAGTAATTCGTGGGCCGATCAGCATGGAACGCGGGAATCCCGTCGTGCTGCTGACCGCAGTGTTTGCAGTGATAGGAAGGCATGAATTGCCGTGGAACAGGAATGCCGGCCGATCGGCTTACACTTGGGCTAAGACGGCAGAGCCCATTCTGCTTCCGGAACAGAGGTAGCCGAAGGCGCCAGACTGTGCCACTCAGCGGATATGTCGATCTCCTGCCCGAATTGATGACACTCTTTTGATTCCCCCATCGGAGAGGGTTTCGAACTGTCATGACCTGCACCAAAGAGATTCAGGCGGCACGGCGTAACTTCGAGAGGTCGTCTCGGTATTCCCCAATGATCTGAATGGCGTCGCGCTGCTTGACGTCGTTCATGCCAATGTGCCCTGTGGGTCCTCTGAACCAGGCGGCACGAACAAGTTCGCGAAGTGCTCTGGCGTAGCTCATCGCCCCGACTTTCGAGCCTGGCTGCTCGGTCCAGGATTCCAGAGGATATTCATACGCGACCGATTCCAGGCCGTGGTGTTCGTCTCTCAGGCGGAGTAGCAGCTCCACGTCGAACAGCCAACGTGACTGGAAAGGCTGGGCTAGAGAGCGTCGAAGCTCGTCGGTCACACGGAACATCTTCGCGCCGCACTGCGTGTCCCTGGTCGGAATGCGGGCCAGGCGGCGGGTCAGGAGGGCGGACGCTGCTCCTAGTAACCCGCGCAGCCGCTGGCGGCGGACCCGCCGCCCGAGGAGCGGAAGTCGGATGCCGATCACGATGTGCGTCTCGGGATCCCGATGGAGAATTTCTCCCATGAGCGGTGCCTGGCGGAGCGGCGCAGCGAGATCGGCGTCCCAGTAGCCGACCATCCGCGCTCCCCGGTCAATCGCTGCCAGCAGGCCCTGACGAACCGCTTCCCCTTTTCCCTGGTTCTGCGGAAGGTCTCCGACGACGCATGACTTGCGGTGTGTGTCGCAAAATCTGCAGAGAAGCGACAGCGTTTCGTCGCGGCTTCCATCATTCACGAACAGAACCCGCGCGTTCGGATTTGCGCGCAGGTAATCGTCGAAAGCGGAGAGCCGGAGTCGTCGTTCTTCGTTATAGCAAGGGACGACAAGGGTCGTTGCCAGTGACGGCGTCATAGTCTTCGTCCGGAGAGGAGAGAGGATCACTTCGCGGCGTAGCGCGGTTCCGTGATTTCGACCAGGACGGAGTTCGACTCTTCCGCGACAAGGCGGACGCGTCCCGACGCGAGCTCTGTCTGGACGGCGGAGCGCGGGGCAATCAGGACCGCGACGGGCTGGTGAAGAACAGCGTCCCACTTGTCCGGAGTGTCGACTGCGATCGCGTGGCCGCGCGTGTAGAACCGGCTCGAGAACTGGAACCCGCCGGCAACGTGAACCGACTGACGCCTGGGCTCCATCCGGGCCACTTGCCGCACCAACGACCGGGCCGATCGACTCTCAAACCGCTCGGGCGCCCAAGCGACACACAGGAGGAATGCCAGGCCACCGCCGGCGGCAAGAAGGGCGGGGGTTGTTCGGCGTCCCCAATGGACTGCTTCCTCGCTCCACCGGCCGACGAACAGCGCGAACGGTGGGATGACCGTCAGCGTGTAGGTCCAGAGGATGTTGCGGGCGAAAGTGAAAAAGAGGAGGGGAGTCAGAATCCAGCACCAGAGCCAGCGGTCCGACCGCGTGATGCCGGCCGGGGAACCTCGCCAAGTTCGCACTCCTGACTCGATCATCACGGGGAACCAGAACAACGTCGCGGCGGCCCAGTAGAGCCAGATCGTTCCGAATGGAACCGAGTGAGCGTGCCCGAAGCGGTCGCCCGCCCAGTTGGGCTGCAGGAACCGCTGAAAATGTTCTCCGATAAGGAAGTACTTCAGAAAGCCGGGATAGGCAAGTTCGGCGGGGACGTACCATGCGAGAGCGATTGCGATGGCAAGCAGGCATCCTCTCAGGCTCCAGAGCCCCCTGATGACGGGTCGGAAGCCCACTTCCGTAAAGGAGAATCCGATCAAGGGGATGCCGATCAGCGCGAGTGTCGCGAGTCCCTTCGACAACGTTGCGACACCGAGTGTTCCCCAGAAGATCAGCCGCCAGATCTCGCCAGAGGAACCGTTGATGGCTCGCCACGCACTGAGCATGGCCGCCGTCACAACGAGCAGCTGCGGAGCATCGGTCATAACAGAGCCCGCGCAGGTGATCGAAATCGGCGACGTCGCGAGGCACGCGGCGATCATCCACTTGCCGACCGAGCCGATGCCGAAGTCATGTGCCGAGGCCAGCAGCAGCCATCCGGTAGCAATCGTTGCCAGGAAGGAGGGGAGCCGCAGGCAGAATTCGTTCTCGCCGAGGAACTTCCATGACAGGGCCGAGAGCCAGGTTGCAAGAGGCGGCTTCGCAAGAAAGGGCTCGCCCGTGGCGATGTGGGGCATCAGCCAATAACCCCCGTCGGCAGTCACCCGCGCGAGTTCGCCATAGCGGGCCTCGGTCTGGTCGGTCAGCGGCTGAGTTGCCATAAGGCCGAGTCGCGTGATGAGCGCGAGCATGATCGTCGCCAGCAGCAGCGGAGTTTCGTATCGGGAGCGCTCTCCGGGAAACCGACGTTCCATGGCAGTCCTTCAAGTTCGACCGTCGGTGGGTGCCGCCGGATGCGGGCGAACACTACGGGTTCAGCGGACACCGCCACGATGGAACTCGACGAACATAAGCGATTACTCATCGTCCAAGACGCGAACTGACCTGACATGATTGTCATCAGCCGATCTAGAGTGATGGAGCTCTCATGCTGTGAAGTGCCGTCTTGCGAGCTTCTTATGACCCAATGGCTGCGATCTCAATTCGTTCTGTCGGGTGTCCCGAAGGGACAGCTGGCGGCGTGCGCTGCCGCGGTCAGGTTGGAACTCACCTTGAGAGACTGGAACCATAGACCGGCTGTCAGTCTGCCGGCTTCACTCCAGGTTCTCACGGTCGAGTTCGAGTTGGAAGTCGACGAATTCGAACCGTGTGACGTCGCGATCTCGCTTCAGAGACGTGAGCTGGCGGACTGTCTTCGTCGCACGCGATGGAACGATCGGGGAGCCAGAATCGAGGTGGAGGACACATGGATCCTCAATGAGTCATCACGGCCCTTCGGCATTGAGAATGCCGGTTGACCCGATGCGCGCAATGGTTCGACAATCCCCGGCCATGAACTGGCGGCCGCCCTCAAAGAGAACAAACGGGGAGGGCCGTTTCGATGAGGAACATCAATAAGTTCTGCCGGCTTCGGTTCCCTGAGGGCAAGCTTTCGGTCCCGTTCTTCACAGGACGTCAGACCGTGGCCCGGGGGGAGTCACTAACCGAGCGGCTTTCCCCACAGCAGGACATGGACGACGAGGGACACCGCCCAGCAGGCGACGAAGAGTGCCGGCAGCCGTGACATGATGCGGATGCGGCGCGTCGGCGCGGCCGCACCCGGTTCATTCGACTTCGGCTCCGCAAACGCCTCCGCGCAGCACAGCCACCAGAGCCAGCTGACCATCAGTTCCACGAGGGAGACCGCGGCCCGGTGCGGATTCGTGTCGCCCGTCCCACCGCGGCGAGGAGGAAGCTGCTGGGGATCCGGAAGAGCTCGGCACGGGGGGCACGGTCTGCAAACGCTCCGAAAGGGCGTGGTTGGGGCGACAGACTGGAATGGCTGTCGGGGACGAAGCCGTTTTCGATGAGAGACCTGGCCCACGCGACTCAACCGAAAAGGTCGTCCGTTCGTCCGGGGTCATTGATCCCGTCGAGTGTCGAACTGGACGTTCGTCGCCGGCTCGGATGGGCACAAGTTTCGGCCCGACTCCGCGCGGAGTGGCGTGGCGGAATCCTCCGTGCCGGCGCGACGCAGTTGGAGAATTCGTCCGTCCATCGGTCCGTCCGGATCGTCAATGCTCCATTGCTCGGCGAGCGTCCGCCCAGCGCCCGTGCTCTCCCGAAATGCTTGGAACAACTCGGATTCGGGAAGGGGGAAGCCGGGTTCGACCGTTCAGAAGACTCCGGCTCATCGCGAACGAGCCGACTCTTAGGAACGTATCGGAGTCGCGATGAGAGGTCCGGCCGGCGCGATTCAACCGGAAAACTCGTCCGTTCGT
>JAEYWB010000625.1 GCA_023429275.1 Planctomycetota bacterium | reverse complement strand
CCTGCAGACCGTGGCCGTCGTGACGAACAACAACGCGGGGGGGACGCTGACGAACTCGGCGATCACCCTGCGGGACGCCGCCGGAATGACCCTCGGCACGGTCGACGGTCTCTCGGGCCTGACGACGGCCGGCGGGGCGATCTCGGTGACGACGCTCGGCGCCGCGGCCGACCTCCGGGTCGAGCAGGAGGTCTCGAATACCGGGGCGAACGCGATCTCGCTCGAAGCGGGACGTCACATTGACTTCACCGCGACCGGCGACGTCACGGCGCAGGGGGGGCCGGTGACGGTGACGGCGGACGCCTTCAGCCCCGCCGGCACCGGCGGCGCGATCACCATGGCGGATGGTGCGGTGATCCGGGGGACGACCGCGAACGTCACCCTCACGGCCGATGGCGATATCCTTCTCGGCCAGGTCCTGACCGGCGAGACCACCGGCAACGTCTCGGTCACCACGACGAGCGGAGCGATCCGCGACAACACCGCCGCCGAGGCGGCGGCGAACGACGCCGCGAATGCCAATATCGTCGGCAATGCCGTCGCTCTCTCGGCCGCCACCGGCATCGGAAGCGGAACGGCCGCCCTCGATGACACGGCGGACATCGATCTCGATGCCGAGAGCCTCTCCGCCGTCAACACGCTCTCCGGAGCGATTCAGATCTTCGAAACCGACAGCGTCGCACTCCGTGACCTGTCGCAGACCGACACGGTCTCGAATGTCGGCCGGACGATCATCATCGATGCCGGCGCGGCGATCAGCGACTTAACCCCGGTCACCGACACCCAGGCGAACATCACCGGCGGGGCGGTCACGCTCCGGGCGACGACCGGCATCGGGAGCGCCGATGATCTCGACACCGAAATCAGCCAGCTCACGGCGACGAATACCGACTCCGGGAATATCCAGGTCTCCGAGATCGACCTTGCCGGGTCGAACGGCCTCGAACTCCTCGCGATCGACAACAAGCTGGGGAACGTCGTCATCCAGACGCTCGACGGCCCACTGACCGTCAGCGGGCCGGTCAGCACGACGGGCCCGGGCGCGATCGACCTGACCGCCGGCGACCTGGACGCCTCCGGCGGGGAGAACTTCCTGGTCGACGGGGCGCTCTCGACCTTCAATGGCAACATCACTTTGACGGCCGACGGCGGCGACATCGACTTCGCCGCGGCAGGGGATGTGACCACAACCTCGGGCAACATCTCCGTGACGGCCAGCGGCGCGGTCGACCAGCAGACCGGCTCGATCGTCGACGCCGGGTCCGGCCAGATCACGATTCTCGGGGACGGCAACGTCACCCTCGCACGGATCCAGACGACCAACACGACAGATGACGCCGTTTCCGTGACGTCGACCGCCGGGGCGATCCGGCACGCGACCGGGTCGGTCGAGAATATCGATGCGGCGGCGGGCCGCGTGGTCCTCTCTGCCGCGAACGGCATCGGGACGACGGCCAGCCCGCTGACGGTCGACGCAGGCCGGCTGCAGGCGACCAACACGACCACCGGCGACATCGAGATCGACGAGACGAATGCGGTTCTCATCGAGGAGATCAGCCAGACCGGTCCCGGCACCATTGACCTCTCGGCCGGCGGGACGATTACCCTCGCGGCGACCGCGACGGTGCAGTCGGCGGGTGGCGCGATCTCGATCCAGGCGATTCAGCCCGGAAGCGCGATCAACATGCTCGACGGCTCGCTGATCGACGCCGGAGCAGGCCGGATCACGATCCACGCGGCAGGTGATATCTCGATCAGTCGCGTGAGGACGGTCGGCAACACGGTCGAAGTGAACTCGACCGCCGGCGCAATCGTCGACAGCGATACCAGCGGCGGGATCGACATCGAAGCGCAGAACCTCTCACTGCGGGCCGTGACGGGGATCGGCAACGGCAACCCGCTCGAGATCAACGTCGCGAACCTGGCAGCGGCAACCGCGGCAGGCGACCTGCAGCTGACAAACGTCTCCGGCGCACTCCTGACCGTGACGGATGTCGCCAATGGCGACGCGTCGATCACGTCAGGCCTGACGAGCGACGACCCGTTCTCGGGAGACATCGTCCTCGAGCACAACGGTGACCTGCTGGTGAATTCGCCGATCATCGCCAGCGCTCCCTTGAACATGGGGGTGAACGACAAAACCGTCCGGCTTTCGACCACGGCCGCCGCGGCCGGAAGCATCACGATCGCGAGCCCGATTGACGCTCCCAACGCCGCGCTCCAGGTGGCGGCGACGGGCGACGTCGCGTTCCTTGACACCGGAGCGGCGACGGATGTCTTCGCCCGAACGATCGTCGTAGACGTTCCCGCGGGCCGGACGATCACGATGGCGCCGGGAACCGAAGTCCGCAGCAGCACTGGCCACGTGATCGACGTCCAGCCGTTGCTCGATAACTTCACCGCCGACCAGGTGACGGCACTCGGGGTCGCCAGCATCAACTTCGACTACGGTCGCCTGCCCGCCCTCCCGCAGGAACAGTCCTTCACGATTGTGATCCTGTGGGGTGACGGGACGCTTGAGACCTTCAGCCGCCAGGGAGGCGGACTGCCGGCGAACGAGACGTTCCTGCACACGTACACGGGGAACCCCAATACGGGCAATCCCGCCGCTCCGATCCCGGTGCAGGTCACCATCCTGAACGACACCAACATCACCTTCCGAGTCGCCGGGCAGGAGATCGTCAATACCCAGACACGGACGAGCGCCGTCCCTGGTGACGGGCTCCAGACCGCGATCGTCTATGACCTCGCAATCGCCGTCCCCGAGCTCGAAACCCCGAGGAGCCTCGTGACGGACTCGCTGCAGAACGGGGTCCAGACGATCGCCCAGGTGACGACGACGGTCGAACTCGCGGCGGTGCTCGATGCGAAGGCGACGGCCGAAGGCCGTGTCCTCATCGTCCACCAGATCGGCCCTGACGGGAAGCCGCTGACGGATGCGGAGGGCAATCCGCTTCAGATGGCCTTCACGCAGGAGGAGACGCAGCTGTTCCTCGGCAATCTTGCCCAGCTCTACCGGCAGCTCAATTCGGGCAAGTTCCGGATCTACCTGCAGGAAGGCGACGGCCGCCCGCTGCTGGTCTCGGTCGTGACCCTGCGAAGCGGCGTGCCGGTGACGGGCAACGAGGCGACGCTCGATCGTCCGCCGACCGCCGACGCCGACATGGGCGCCGAAAACAGCAAGGATCCGGACCTCGACGGTCCGATCCCGCCGCCTCCCCCGCTGCCGACGATGGCGCGGGCCGACAAGGACGGCGATCCGCTCGTCCGGACCGGCCAGCCATCGCGGGGACTCTTCGCGATGGTGGGGCACTATCTGAAGAACCTGGGCCTGATGTGAGCCAGGCCTTGGTCGCGTTCGGAACAGGCCTGGCCCACCAGAGACGTGGAGGGAGGACGGAACACCGATCTCCGCTCCTCAGAAGAATCGGCGGGCCGCGGCGAAGTTGAGGAGTCGAGGATGCGAGTTCCCCGTCGAACAATCACTTCGCCTTCTTCGGTAGAGAAGCTGTTTCCAATCCCTTTGTCGCCACGACCGATCAACGAGCCGACTTGGAGTTCTGAAGCGGCTTCTGAGCGGAATTCGGATTGCACGGAGTCGACCAGCTCACTGGTGAGGCTGAGCGGAACAAGGGCCTGAGTATTCCGGCTCCAGGGGTGAAGACACCTCTGATCCGCGCCATCGGTGAACTCCGTGGTTCTCCTGGACCTTCCACGGCACCCGCAAGGACCGGCGCCCGGTTCGAACCTTGGTTTGGCGGCTGCTCAGACCGACTCTGCGACCAAAGGGGCGCGCGTTGCCATACGGCCTTCGGCGATGGCGTCCCGCATGCTCGTGATGGCGTCGCGGGCGAACCGCTTCTGGATCCGCCGGACCTGCGGCAGGCCAAGCCACGCCATGAGGCCGTCAGGGCGCGAGATCGAGAAGATCTCGAACGTGACGCGGCCGTCGGGCGTCATCTCGAGGAGGAACCGCTCCGCCCCCCGCAAGGCGTGCCCTTCACAGGTCGCGTAGACGAACCCGTACCGCCTCGGCTCGTCGATCACCTCGACGATGCGGCACGCGTTGGCGGCCCAGATCCCGAGGACCCGCATCCCGGCAATCGCGATCTCGCCGACAGCGATCGGGCAATCCCGCCGATGGAGCAGCACCCACTCGGGAAACATCCGCCAGCTGCGGACCGCCTCTTTGGCCCGCTGGAAGTCCGCTTCGCCCCGGCCGATCTCGCCCGACCCGGGATTGGGATGAAACCCGGAGGGAACCGGCCCCGCGAGCCCCGGGACGGCAGGAAAGGACTTGCGCGATGCGGCCTCGGCGGCGAGTGCATCGAGCTGATCGGTCGAAAACAGCGAAAGACCATACATACCGGATCTCCTTCCTGAGCGAACCGCGGCAGGGCTGATCATTTAACGCTGGCAGGCTTCCGAGACGGATTCCGCCAACACCTTGACGGTCCGGTCCGGTTTTTCGGAGAAGACGTGCGGGGCAGGATCAGGCCCGGTCTCAGATTCAGTTCTTGCCACAGAGTGCACAGAGGTCACAGAGAG
>JAEYWB010000563.1 GCA_023429275.1 Planctomycetota bacterium | reverse complement strand
GCTCACGCGTTCCTCCTCGATCTCGATGTCAGACATTGTTCCGGCCGAATGTCCGCCGGGAACGACATGATCGAGGGGACGGCTCACCTTCTCAAGCGCCGGAGTTCCGGCCCCGTCTTCGGCGGCGTACTATCCGGATGAATGGGCTCTGTGTGACTGACCGGTCGAGCTGACGACTGATTCTTTGCTCGTGCGAGGCGCCGATGTCCGATCCGAACCGACGATCCTTTCTCAAGGCGGGGGCCCTGACGGCCGCCGCGGGCTCCAGCGGGATGCTTGCCATGGCGATTGCGACACCTGCGGCGGCGGGACCGTCGACGTTCCGGGACCACCTCCTGCGCTGCCTGGGGGGCGACTGGCCGACACCGGGTCCTCTCGAACCGAAAGTCCTCAAGACCGAGCAGAAGGACGGGTACCGGCTCGAGTGGGTCAACTACCTCGCGGAGCCGGACGACAGGATCCCCGCGATCCTGATCGTTCCCGACGGCGTAACGGCGCAGTCTCCCGCACCGGGAATCTGCGTCTGGCATCAACACGCCGGGCAATGGCCGGTCGGCAAGATCGAACCGGCGGGCCTCGGCGGCATGCCGATGCATCACACCGGCGTCGCCCTGGCAAAGCTGGGGTATGTCGTTCTCTGCCCCGACATGCTCTGCTTCGGCGAGCGCCGCGACCCCGCGGGAAAACTCGACGGCCCCGCGTTCGAGCGGTTTGAGTTCCTGAGGTACGTGGTCGCCGGCAAGTGCCTCGCCTGGAAGAACATCCTCGATATGCGACGGGCCGTCGACTACATCGCCTCACGACCGGAGGTGAAAGGGGACCGCCTCGGCTGCTACGGCCATTCGATGGGCTCGACCAACACCTGGATGATCGGACCGTGGGAGCCGCGGCTGAAGTGTCTCGTCGGGAACTGCTGCCTCCCGACGTACAAGGGGATTCACCGCATGAGGATCCTGCACTGTTTCCCGAACTTCATTCCCGGGCTCTACGAGTACGGCGACACGCCCGACATCGCAGCCCTCATCGCGCCACGAGCACTGCATCTCAACATCGGCGAAACCGATGCCGGGACGCCGATTGAGGAGGCACGTGAAGGAGTCAAGACGATCGCCGCCGCCTACGCCGCACAGGGAGCGAGCGACAAGTTCTCGTCCTTCATCCAAGAAGGGACCGGCCACGTCCTTTCGCCCGAGATGTGGGAGCGGACCCAGGCGGTCTTCAAGAAGCATTTGTCGTAGCCGTTTCGATCTGCGGGATGAGCGAGGGGGCATTCGACCGTCTGTCGCACCGTGCCGAACGTCCCGGTTGTGACGGCAGTGGACGTTCGCACATCTCGCGAACTGAGCAGGCGACTTTCCCGCCCTGCTCTTTTCTCCCCTCCCCGCCAGCCGATATAACACATCCACGCGCCGTCATATGTTTGCGGGCCACGTTGGAGGTTTCATGCCCGGACTACCTGGTCTGTCAGGCGCTCGAGGTGCGTCTCGTCGAAGTTTTCTTGCTGGTGGAGCCCTCGGTGCCCTCTCGCTCTGGGATCGCGCGACCCTGGCCGCCCCTTCGCCCGGTTCCGGCCGTGCGAAATCGGTCATCATGATCTTCAACTGCGGGGCCGCGAGTCACATTGACCTGTGGGACATGAAGCCCCACGCGACCGATTCCATCCGCGGAGAGTTCCAGCCGATCGATACCAATGTTCCGGGAATCCAGATCTCGGAACTCCTCCCCCGGATGGCCCCGCGGGCCGACAAGCTGGCGATCATCCGGACGATGCACCACAAGCAGAGTGCTCACAACTCCGGGATGTACTGGACGACGGTCGGCCGCCCTTACCCGCAGGACAGCACGCTCATCACTCCGAGCCGGTCCGACTTCCCGAGCTTCGGGACGCTCGTTGGCTGGCTCGCCCAGCGGGACGGATACAGCGGCGCGATCCCTCCGTACGTGATCACTCCGCAGCCCCACTGCGACAGTTTCGTCTATCTCACCCCCGGGCAGTTCGGCGGCTGCCTCGGCTCGCGGTTCGACCCGTTCGTCCTCAACGCCGACCCGAACGATCGGAACTTCCAGGTCCCCAACATGGGACTGACGGGTGACATGACTCCCGACCGGTTCAGCGACCGTCGGAGCCTGCTCGAAGGTCTCGACGGCCGGACCGGCGCGATTCGAACGGCCCTGGCCGAAGAGATGGAAGTTGCCCGGACCCGGGCCATGTCTCTCGTCCAGGAGAAGAAAGCGGGAGAGGCGTTCGATCTCTCGAAGGAGCCGGCCGAGGTTCGCGACCGGTACGGCCGCCACACCTGGGGGCAATCGCATCTCCTCGCCCGTCGCCTCGTCGAGGCGGGGGTCCGCTTCATCTCGACGGTCAACGGCCCGAGCATCACCTGGGATACCCACATCGACAACTTCGGCAAGCTGAAGAAGTCGCTCGTCCCGCGGATGGAACAGGCCTACTCCGCCCTGCTCGACGATCTTGCCGAGCGGGGCCTCCTCGACAGCACGCTCGTCGTCTGGATCGGCGATTTCGGACGGACGCCGATCATCAACAAGGACGCCGGCCGCGACCACTGGCCGCACTGCTACTCCGTCGTCCTCGCGGGGGGCGGCGTCCGGGGCGGACAGGTCATCGGGGAATCCGACAAGACCGGCGGAGCCCCCTGGTCGCGACCGGTCACGCCGGCCGACCTCCACGCCACGGTCTTCGCGGCGCTCGGCTACGACGCCAACTCCCTCAACTACACCCTCGCAGACGGGCGTCCCGTCCCGGTCTCGGAGGGAGAGGTGATCCGCGAGGCACTGGCCTGACCTTCTGCAGAGCCAGCACGGCGCGTCGCACGGACTCGCGTCACTCTTCGACGGCGACGTCGAAGGCGTGAGCGGTCCATGGCAGGACATCGAGGTACAGGCCCCGGTCGAGCAGTTCTGCCCCGTCGCGCTCGTAGGTGGCGTTTCCGAGCAGATCCGTCAGACGGACCCGGTGGCGTGCAAGCCCTGCCCAGGGGAGGCGGCAGTAGCACTGGGCTTGATCCGCGGAATCGTTCACAGCAACCAGGAGCCGCTGGTCCCCATTCGTCCAGGCCATCGTGACGAACGCGTTGTGTGTGCCGTTGCCGTCCCAGGCCGGGGAACAGTCGAGGAGCTGCCAGTTCCCGTCTCGGACGACATCGCGTTTCAGCACCGATCGGAGTCGTTCATAGAACTCCGACAGCGAGCTGCTGACCGACTCCGCGGGAGCACGGACGAGGTGTGGCGAGACGCGGACCAGTCGGCCTTCAAACTGGCCGTCGTAGAAGAACCGCAATCCCGGACTGAGGTAGGTGATTGCCGCTGCCGCCCGGTGCTGGTCGTCTGGGAATGAAGCCGCCGCGCGGGCTTCGTCGTGGTTCTCGAGGAACCGTGCCAGCCGGTCCTGGAAGTCGAGCCCGGCCCCCAGGTGACCGCGGAGACCGGTCGCGTCTCCGTGCCTGAGCCGGTCATAGAGCCGCTTGTCATAGGTCCAGTCGAAACCCTGCTGCTGCAGCCTCCACTCCAGATCCCAGTAGACCTCCGCCAGGAAGCGGAACCCGGGATGGGCCCGCCGTACTGCCGCGGTCGCTTCCGGCCAGAAGGACGGGGGAGTGATTCCCCAGGTCCGCTGGAAGATCTCGGGAAGCATCAGCATCGCCATGTCGCAGCGGACGCCGTCGCACCGCTCGGCGATCCGCAGCAACTCGTTGGTCAGCGACTTCTGAAGTCCGGCAACGCCGTAATTGAATTGAAGGACATCGGGCCACGCGGGGTAATTGGGATCACGTCCGAGCGCGACGAACTCCGGCCCCCCGGGCAACGCGACTCGGAAGTAGTTTCCCGGTGACCGCGCGACCTCTTCCTCCGTCCCCGCGATGTAGAACTCGGGGCTTTCCTCGAGATAGCGGTGATCGAGTCCCGAGTGGTTCGGCACGAAGTCGAGCATCAGCGAAAGGCCTCGCTTCCGCATCCGGCCCCGCAGATCGGCGAGGGCCTCGTCCCCTCCCAGCTGAGGACTGACGTCATAGGCCTCGATGGCAAAGCCCGAGCCGCCGATGTCGTCGTCGGTCAGGTCGGGGAGCGTCTCCTCAAACTCCCGCCGCCAGTCGGAATTCGTCAGCGACACCTGTCGCGACCGGGGGCTGGTTGTCCAGCCACTCAGCCACCAGATCCAGTCGAAGCCCTGGTCCCGAACCTGGTCGAGCATCCCGTCCGGAATATCGGCCAGTGTCGCCGGGCGCCGCAACCGGCGGCCGAGTTCGGTGAGATAGACCCGGGTGTTGACCTGGTACAGCGACGGGTAACGGGGAGAAGCCATGATCGCACCGTCTGTTGGGTGTCCCGCCGGGAGACGCTCAGCCTGTCGAGGCAACCCCCGCCAGCTGCTGCACCGTCTCCCAACGCTTCCGATGAAAGTTGTTTCCGTTCCGGGCGTCAAAGGCGACCGTCAGGCGCTCCGTTTCCGCGAGGCACCAGGCGAGGACGTCGCGGGGGTTGTATCGACCGTCGGATGCGTAAAGCGGGTGCCCCGCGGGAATCGCCATCCGTCGACGACGGGACGTCCCCCCGGCCGCGGCCGGCACGGGTTCCGCCGCGCCCGGGGATCCCGCCGGCTCTTCCGTCGCGGCGGAGGTCGGCCCCTCCACGAGTCGCATCAGGAAGGTCGTTGCTCCGCGGAGAAAGCAGAGGCGGTCTTTCGGAGACGTGCTCTCGTGGCACCACAGGAAGTGCCGGTTGAAGAGAGTCATGCCGTATGTCATCCGCTCCAGCCGGGCTGCGCAGATCAGGTAGTCCCCCATTTCGGTCAGCAGCGAACGGTCGCGGGAGCTCATCCGGTAGCCGCGGTCCGCAACACGTCTGGCTTCGTCAAACCGGCCCAGCCCGAGATTGACGAGCGCCAGTTCGGCAAACGTCGCCTGCGGGACGGAAGCGCACGTCATCCGTCCCTTCAGGTACGGATCGGCCAGGGCCGCCGCCTCCGCGTATCGCTCGTACTGGCTGCGGAAGACCAGCCGCTCGTTCTCTTCGCAGGCGTGACAGATCGCCAAGGGGTCCCGGGGAAGAAACTGCCATTCGCGGTCGATCGCCTCGGCCTCGGCCAGTTCCCCGATCGTCCAGTGGAAGTAGGCCCGCAGGTGAAGCGTGTTCCGGTGGCTGAAGCCGTGCTGCTGAGTCCGCCGGCCGAAGTCTTCCACCATTTCGGCGAGGCGCTGCCGCGGGATCGTTGGAAACTCCAACGCGGCGTTGAGCACCCATCGGTAGCGGAACAGCACATCCCGCCAGTCTGTCTGGCCCGGACGGGCATCGGCCGCCTGGAGGATGCCGGCGAAGTGCGTGACCGCCCGGTCGGGGTTTCCCGAAAAGACCGACGTCTCGACCACGGAGTTCCGGATCCAGTTCGCCTGGGCAGACCGACCGAGTGTCTCGGCGATCCGGAGTGCCTCCTCCATCCGCTCGAGCTTCTCGCGGCCACGCTCGAGGCCGCGTGCTTCCTCGATCAGTCTCGACAGCCGCTCTTCGGACATTACGGTTCCTCCGCCGTGTGCTCGAGCACACGCTCGACCAGCGTCAGCAGCCCTTCGCCCATCAGCGACAACTCTTCAGGCTTCAGGGGATAGTGCCCGAGGAGGAGGGCCTGCACGTACAGAACCTCGACTGTTCGCCGGATGAGGTCCCGATCGGTGACACGGGCCAGCCGCTGAATGAGACGGTGGCGGTAGTTGAGGCAGAGCTGGGCAGACCGGGCCGGAGGCCGGCTGGCCGCCATGCCATCGAGCAGTCCTGACCAGAGATCGTCCGCGTTCTCGCGACTCCGCTCGATGTCCCGCTCGAACAGCGCATCCTGGGAGACCGTATACAGGACCGGGACCTGGGCGGGCTGGAACTTCTTGACGTCGACGATGCAGCCGAACCGCTTGAGTGCCTGGTCGGCCGCGGCGATGAGCGTGAACGCCTCATCCTGCTCGGCGTCCGTCAGCTCCTCGAAAGCCTCGGTCAGTGTGGCGATGTCGAGCCGTTCGACCGGCCGGTCGGGGAAGACCGCCGGAAGCTTCGACAGAAGCTCATGGTCATGAACGAATCCCCCGTTGATCAGGTGCATCCCCTGGGCGGCCGCGACCGCAGCGACCTGGCGGAACTCGTCATCCGACAGGACATAACGAACCGTTGGATCGCTCTCGAGGTACTCGCGGAGAGAGACCCGGCCGAGAGTCGTCTCGAACGGGAGGTGCTCGATAATGAACTCGTAGAACTCGTCGTCTTCCACCGCCAGTGACTTGATGGCGAGGAAGTGGATGCCGATCAGGTCGGCGAACTGCTC
>JAEYWB010000426.1 GCA_023429275.1 Planctomycetota bacterium | reverse complement strand
GGCTTGCCCCGCAACGGAAGGGGAAAACCTGCCCGTTCGCCCGGATGCGTCGGCCAGCGGACTGTCGAGTGTCGAACAGGGGGCGTCGTCCATCCAGACGGGCAGAGTCCGGTGCAGGCCCGGTCGGCTGCTCAGGCCTTCTTCACAAACTCCGACTTCAGCTGCATCGAGCCGAATCCGGCGATCTTGCAGTCGATGTCGTGGTCCCCTTCGATCAGGCGGATGCTCTTGACCTTCGTCCCCCCCTTGAGGACGGACGACGCCCCCTTGACCTTGAGATCCTTGATCACCAGCACGGAGTCCCCGTTGTTCAGCACGTTGCCATAAGCGTCTTTCCAGACCCGCGTTTCCGCGGCAGGCTCGACCGTCGTGCCGCTCCACTCATGGCCGCATTCCGGGCAGACCAGCAGGCTGCGGTCTTCATAGGTGTACTCAGAGCGGCATTTCGGGCAGGGGGGCAAACTGTTCATAGACGTTCCCATCGACACTCTTCACATCACTGCTGCGTCCAGATCACAGCAACAGTTATCGTAACGAGAAGCCCCTCTCCAGACAGCATCCCGATGAGCAAGGACCCGGCCACCCGGCCGGAGTCCCCGCAGGGCATCCCACCTGAACCGGTAGCCCGGAGGGCTTTCGAGCCACTAGCCGGCAGTTGAGCGAAGCGACACCGCCGGTCACGACTTGTCCTGTCCTCCAGAGGCCGATCGCCCCGCTGACCATTTGTCACGAATCAAGTGGCCGGAGACTTCCACCGCGGTAAGATGGGTGACGGACACGCACTGTAGTTTTTATGTGGGTGAATGTTTCGCCCGTGAACCGATAACGGCAGCATGTCTCGAGTCGTTGCTCTCTTGCTGATTCCGCTTTGCCTGCTGGGGCAGCCGATGCCCCATGCGCACTCGGTGGCGGAGCATGATCAGCGAAGCAAGCATGACGGCCGGGCGCACATCCACCTCGGACACAGCCACCACCACGGTCATCACGCCCATGGCGACCATCACCATCACGGTGATGAGGCGCCGTTGCAGAGCGTTTCCGAGCTTCCCGAACACGACGCGGATGCGATCTTTCTGGGGGATTTCCACGCGAGCGGATCGCTCAAGAAGGTCGACGTTCCTCAGTGTCCACTGATGACCGCCCTGCTGTGGAGCTGGCTGACTCCAATTCTTGTAGACGTCGACCAGCACAGCAGTTACGTGCTTTCTCCTCCCGATCCGTTGGGGGGAACACCCGTTTATCTGAAGACGACTTCGCTTCGTATCTAGCAGCCGACCGTCGCGGTGCAGGCTTCTCCGCACTCTTGCGACGTTCTCTCTGGTCGGAAGGCTGTTGGCTCACTGCTTGATCGTGAGCTCACCACGCCATCTCTCGGCGCCCGTTCCGCGTCTTGAACCGAGTTCGACTCGGAATTTCCCTGTTCGCTTTGGCGAGCCGTCACCCCCTCGGCGCATGTGGCAGGATGCCGCCCTGCGCCTCTTTTGCCCCAATGAGGAGTACATGATGTCGCAACTTCCTCAGAAGTTCTTCGTCACTGCTGCGACCGTCTTCGGACTGTTCTGCCAGTTGGCGCAGGGTGAACCCCAACCCGATGAACTCCCCGCCGCAGGTGCGGCACAGGCGGAGCTCATCGGTACGCCGGCCCGTCCCTCTGCCGGTCTCGTGGAGCTGGAAGGAATGGGATTGAACCTCAACCCCAGGCTGGCCCGGGCGGCATTTGTTGTCGCCGCGGCCCGTGGAAAAGCGATCCAGGCCGGGCTCTATCCCAATCCTTCGCTGGCCGTGACTTTTGACGAACTCGGCGACCGGACCGGACGTTCCGGCGTGAACACGCTTCCTTTGCTGTCTCAAGAGCTTGTCACCGGCGGAAAGCTCCGCCTCAGCCGTGAAGCCGGATTGCGGCTCGTCGATCAGGAGACCTGGCGGCTGATGAGCCAGCGGTACGCCCTGCTGGCGGATATCCGGACCCGCTATTACGAGGCCCTCGTTCTTCAGAGCCAGATCGGTGTCCTGCAGAAGATGGTGGCCTTGGCGGAGCGCTCGGTGAAGCAATCCGAAGACCTGCTCGAGGCGAAGGAAGTGGCTCGGCTCGACGTGATTCAGCTCGAGATCGAAGCGGAGCGGCTGAAGACAGAGCTCGAAGCCTCGCAGCGGCAGTTGCCGGCCTCATACAAGAACCTGGCCGTCAGCGTTGGCGACCCGCGGCTTGTTTTTGAGCGTGTCGAGGGAGAGATCACCGGCGGCATGCCCTTCTACGATCTGGAGGCGGTCCAGGCCGTCGCCCTCTCGTCGCACCCCGACATTCATGCCGCGCGGCACGGCGTCGAACGTGCCCGGCTCCTGGTCGAACGGGCTCGTGTCGAGCCGCTGCCGAACGTCGCGGTCGACACGGGATACGTCCGGCAGAACCAAAACCGTTCCGATGACTTTCGGATCGGAGCGAGCATGACCGTCCCTCTCTGGAATCGGAACCAGGGGAACATCCGGGCCGCCGAAGCTGAGTTCTGCGAAGCCCAGCAACAGGTCCGCCAGGTCGAGAACGAACTGGCAGAGCGGATTGCGACAGCGATCCGCGAATACGAGGCAGCACGACGTCGAGCAGAGCGGTATTCGTCTGCCATCCTCCCCCGCGCCCGTGAGACGTACGAGCTCTCGCGGAAGGCGTATCAAGGGGGCGAGTTCGAATACCTCCGCATCCTCGAATCGCAGCGCGCGCTCGCGCAGGCCTATCTCGACTACACCCGAGCCTTGGGGGAAGGCTGGAAAGCGGCCGCCGCTCTCTCCGGCCTGACGCTGCAGGACGTCTGGCCTGAACACCTCCTGGAAATCCCCGAGGCGGCGCCGCCCGGCGCCCCTCCTGAAATGAAGGACATGCCATGAAATCCTCGAAGAACTTTCTCTGGCTGGTGCTCGTCGGCGCAACGGCGGCCGGAGGCTTTGCGTCACGCCACTACTGGATTCCACTCCTCCAAAAGCCGGACGCTCCGGCGACCGCGGCCAGTGACCCGGACGAAAAGCCGAAGGAAAAGCCTCGTATCCTGGAGTTGAGTCCGCAGGCCCGGAAGAACCTGGGCCTGGTCTCAAGGCCGGCGAAGCTTCAGTCGTACTGGAAGATGGTGTCGATTCCCGGCGAGATTGCCGATCGCGCCGGGGTGTCGGACCGCGGCGTGACGTCGCCCGCCGTCGGCGTTGTCACGGAGGTGCACGCCTTCGAGGGGGACACGATCCGCGAAGGGCAGCCGCTTTTCTCGCTGCGTCTGTTCAGCGAGTACCTGCAGAACACCCAGTCCGAGCTGTTCAAAGCGGTTCGCGAAACGCAGCTCGTCCAGAATCAGATTGACCGCTTGCATGACGCCGTCCAGAGCGGAGCGATCCCCGAGGCCAAGGTGATCGAGCTGCAGAACCAGCTGAAGCGGCAAAACGCGCTGATTACCGCTTACCGACAGGACCTCCTGACCCGCGGACTGCAGCCCGAACAGATCGAGCAGGTGGCCGACGGGCGGTTTGTCTCGACGATTGAAGTCGTCGCTCCCCCCGCGATCAGCGTCAAATCGACGACCGCCTCCGTGGAACCGATCGCACTGGAACTGGTTTCCGAGAAACAGGGTGGTCTCGTCTATGAGGTCCAGGAGCTGGCCGTCGAGCTCGGACAGCAGGTTCAGGCAGGCCAGCTTCTGGCAACGCTTTCGAATCACCAGTCGCTCTATGTCGTCGGACACGCGTTCAAGCAGGAGGCGAACTCGCTGGAGCATGCCGCACAGGAACATCGGCCGATCTCGATCGAGTTCGCGGACGACGACCCTTCGCACGACTGGCCCCCCCTGGATCAGAAGTTCGAGATCCGCCACCTGGCGAACACGATTTCCCCGGAGAGCCGCACGTTCGACTTCTTCGTGCCGCTGACGAACCAGTCTCGCGGATACACGAAAGGTAATGAGACCTTCATGGTCTGGCGTTTCCGGCCGGGGCAGCGAGCTCGCCTGCATGTTCCCGTCCACGAATACAAGGACGTCTATGTCATTCCCGCCGCAGGGATCGTCCGCGAGGGTCCCGAGGCTTACGTCTTCCGTCAGAACGGCGATCTGTTCGACCGCCGGCCGGTCCATGTCCTCTATGAGGACCGGCAGTCGGCGGTCATCGCCAACGACGGCAACGTGACACCGGGAATGTTCCTCGCCCAGAGCGCCGCGGCGTCCCTCAATCGAGTCCTGAAGGCCCAGGCGGCCAGCGGCGAACAGCCCGGCCTGCACGTCCACCCGGACGGTACGACTCACGCCGCTCACTGAAGACTTCCAACATGCTCAATGCCGTCATCCGGTTCTCGTTGCGTTATCGCATGCTGATCGTCGTGATCAGTCTGGCGATGCTCGGCTACGGGACCTACCTCGCCACATCCATGCCGATCGACGTCTTCCCGGACCTCGACCGGCCGCGAGTGGTGATCATCACCGAGTGCCCGGGGCTGGCGACCGAAGAGGCCGAAACCCTCGTCACCCAGCCGATCGAGATCGCATTGCTCGGTGCGAGCGGCGTGCAGGCGGTGCGAAGCCAGACCACCGCCGGCCTCAACGTGATCTTCATCGAGTTCGACTGGACCACGGACATTCGCGCCGCGCGCCAAACCGTGCAGGAACGCCTCGCGACGCTCGAAGGGATCGTTCCCGACGGCATCCGCCCTCAGATGACGCCCCCCGCCTCGATCATGGGGCAGATCGTCATTGCCGGCGTCTATCGGCAGCCGGGACCGACCGGTGGACCGCTCGCCGCAATTGACGGGACGCCGCTGATGGCCGAACTCGTCTGCACACCAGATGTGCCATGCCGCGTCGTTGCCTGGAAGCCGATCGGCCGGCACGACACGACGCAGTGGAAGCCAGCCGAATCGCAGCTGGTACAGTGGCGGCCGGATCCGTCCGCCAACGATCAGGACATGACTGGATCGGCGACCCTCCGGATCGACGGCAAGGAACATGAGATCCGGTTCCTTTCGCGAGCCCAGCGGCAGATGGAACTTCGAACGATGGCCGACTGGGTCATCAGGCCGCGGCTGCTGAAGACGACGGGTGTTGCCGAAGTGTTCCTTCAAGGGGGCGACCGCAAGCAGTATCAGATCCTCGTTGACCCGACTGCTTTGCTGGAGTACGGCGTGACGCTCCAGGACGTCGAGCGAGCTCTCCGTGAAAGTAACATCAATACCAGCGGCGGATTCGCGGTCACCGGCGAGACGGAGCGGCCGATCCGGGTGCTTGGTCGCCTCGGGCCCGATTCCCGCGTCGTGCTCGAAGACCTAGCGAAGATCCCGGTCAAGGCAGACACCAGGCGGCCGGTCCTGCTGAGCCAGGTGGCCCGCGTGACCGAAGGGGGCCAGTTCAAGCGTGGGGACGGCAGTGTCAACGGCCAGCCCGGCGTCGTCTTCACGATCGTCAAGCAGCCGCATGTCGACACCCGCGGACTCACCGACGCGATCGCGGCAGCCTTCGCAGAAGTCGAGCAGACCCTACCCCCCGACCTCGTCGTCAATTCAGACCTCTTCCGCCTGAAGAACTTCATTGATCGCGGCATCTTTAATGTCGCCGAAGCCCTCGTGATCGGGGCCGTGCTCGTGCTGATCGTCCTGTTCCTGTTTCTGCTGAACTTCCGCACGACGTTCATCACGCTGACGGCGATTCCCTTGTCGCTCGTCATCACGACCCTGGTTTTCCGGATGATCGGGATCCTGACCGGCACTCACCTGTCGATCAACGTCATGACGCTCGGCGGCATTGCGGTGGCAATGGGCGAACTCGTCGACGACGCGATCGTCGACGTCGAGAACATCTTCCGGAGGCTCAAGGAGAACAACACCGCTCCGACGCCGCGGCCCGCCCTCCTGGTCGTCTATGAAGCCAGTCGCGAGATCCGAAGCGCGATCGTCTTCGGTACGGCAGTCGTCATTCTGGTGTTCCTCCCGCTTTTTGCCCTGTCCGGTGTGGAAGGCCGGCTGTTTGCACCGCTCGGCGTGGCGTACATCGTCTCGATCCTGGCCTCGCTGCTCGTTTCGCTCACGGTCACCCCGGTACTCTCCTATTACCTCCTGCCGCGGTCGAAGGCGACCCACCATGAATCGGACGGACTGGTGCTCCGGGCCTTGAAGGGGCTGGCAAAACACCTGATCCACATCAGCCTCGCCTTCCCAAGGTTCCTGCTGCTGGCGACCTGGGTCGGGGTCGCATTTGCCGCATGGGAATTTGCGCACCTGGGGCGGAACTTCCTTCCTCAATTCGACGAGGGGAGCATTCTGGTCAACGTCACCCTGCCTCCTGGATCGTCGCTCGATGCTTCAAATCAGGTCTCCGGCTCGATCGATGCTCGATTGCGGGCCATGCAGCAGACGGCCGCCAATCCGGATGGGGAAATCCTGCACTTCGTCCGGAGGACCGGCCGGGCCGAGATGGACGAACACGCTGCGCCGGTCAACGCGGGCGAGTACATCCTCAGCATGAACCCCCACTCGCGCCGTGGCCGCGAAGAGATTCTTGCGGATCTGCTCAAACAGCTCCGCGCGGAAGCTCCCGGCGTCGACATCGAGGTCGAGCAGCCTCTCGCCCACCTGATCAGCCACATGGTCTCTGGCGTTTACGCCCAGATCGCAATCAAGATCCATGGCGACGACCTCGACGTCCTCCAGCAGTCGGCGGAGCAGGTCCGAGCGGCGATCCAGTCCGTCGAAGGGGTGACTCCGCCGGTCGTCGAACCGATCCAGCAGACGGCTGAGGTGCATATCCGCCTTCGTCCCGACGACCTGGCGTTCTATGGTCTGACCCGCGCCTATGTCGCCACGATCCTTCAGACCGCCCTGCAAGGCGAGGTCGTATCGCAGGTGCTGGAAGGGCAGCGGCGGTTCGACCTGCTTGTCCGCCTCGAGGAGCAGTACCGCACCGACTATGCCAACCTCGGCAAGCTGAGGATCGACCTCCCCGGCGATCGAGGCCAGATCGAGCTTCACCAGATTGCGGATGTCGGCGAGGGAACGGGGCCGAATGCGGTCAACCGCGAGAACGCCCGGCGGCGGATCGTCATCCGCTGCAATACGCAGGGACGGGACCTTGCCAGCGCCGTCGAGGCGATCAGGGAGCGGGTGGACAGGACCGTGACTCTGCCGCAGGGCTACTTCATTGAGTATGGCGGTCAGTTCGAGAGCCAGCAGCGGGCGACGACGCTCATCCTCGTGCTCGCCGGGATCTCCGTCGTCGGCATGTTCGTCGTCCTGATGCTGCTCTTCCCGTCGGTTCGGATTGTCCTTCAGATTCTCAACGCCTTGCCGACCGCGTTCATCGGCGGCGTGCTGGCTCTTGTCATGACCCGGCAGGACCTGACCGTCGCGAGTCTCGTCGGCTTTATCTCCTTGGGGGGAATTGCCGTGCGAAACGGCATCCTGCTCGTGACGCACTACTTCCACCTGATGAAGGAAGAGGGGGAAGCGTTTACCGACAGCATGGTCGTCCGTGGGAGCCTGGAGCGGCTTGCTCCGGTGTTGATGACCGCACTGACCGCCGGAATCGGACTGATCCCGCTCGTTCTGGGCGGCCAGGAACCGGGCCGTGAAATCCTTTACCCCGTGGCAACTGTCATCCTCGGCGGCCTCGTGACATCAACGTTCTGCGAATTCCTGATCCACCCGGGACTCTTCTGGCACTTCAGCGGACGGGACGCTGCGGAGCTCGCCCGGCATACGCACGACGAAGACGACCCGGAATCTTGGCTCACACACGCCGCCCACGCGGCGACTCCTCCCGGCCTCGCATCACCCTCGAAGGGTGACGACGCCCAGTCCCCGAGCTGACAAAGCTCACTTTGAAAGGAACCTTCGAATGACGTTTCGCCCGATTCTGACTGCAGTCCTCGCGACTGGAGTTGCCACGCTGGCAAGCTGTGAGAAGCCGACAGCCCCTCCGGCCGCATCCCCTTCACCGACTGTGAAGGACGATCATGGACATGACCACGGACCCGGGGGCCACACGCACGGCGGCCACGGAGCCGGCCCGCACGACGGGACCCTCGCCGACTGGGGCGGAGGGAAATATCACATCGAATTCACAGTCGATCACGGCAGGAAGGAGACCGTCGTTTACGTCCTGGGGGGTGATGAGAAAACTCCCGCGCCCATCAAGACCCCCGATGGGTCGCTGCTTCTGACCATCGCCGAACCGGCCTTTCAGGTGACCCTGAAAGCTTCACCGCTGGAGGGGGAGACCGGCGGCGCCGCCTCCCGCTACGTCGGACAGCACGAGAACCTCGGCATCGTTCGCGAGTTCGCTGGCTCGGTCAGTGGCGAAGTGGACGGAACCCCCTACGCCGGCGACTTCAAGGAAGAACCGCACGGCGATCACGATCACAAGTAGCGGACCATGGGAACTCGTTTACGGCCCCACCGCCGGAAACCAGCCGCCCTGCCCTCCCTTCGGTGGCCCCACGGGAGTGTCGACGCATGGCGTGGCTCATCATGAAGGCCGTCATCTCGGCGGCAATCGTCGTTGCTGTATCGGAAGTGTCGCATCGCGTCCCGCGGGTCGGCGCACTTCTGCTCACGCTGCCGATCATCAGCGTCCTGGCGCTCTTCATGACATGGTTTCGAGATCACGACCTGAAGACCGTATCACGGCTCTCTCGCGAAACATTGATTCTGGTCCCGCTGGGATTGCCTTTCTTCGTTCCGCTCGCATTTGCGGAGCGACTTGGCCTCGGATTCGGCACGGCAATGGTGGCGGGATTCGCGGCCGCCGTCATTACGATCGGACTCTGGATGCTCGCAGGCCCCGCCTCCTGATAGCCAGACAGCCAGCTAGATTGCATGTCAGTGCACCGGCAGGGTGGCCGGGCCGAAGGCTATCCCGGGCGTTACCCAGCGTCATTTGCAGAGGGGAAGATCGGGTGGCCGGTTCTGGACCAGTCTGGACGAACGGGAAGACCCGGTCGAGCGTTGCCGAGCGACCCTATTCGATGGCGCGTCGCGAAATATCGGCTGGGTGGCGCAGGTTGCCCCATTGGGCGACCTGCGTGCCGCAGGCAGACGAGGTTCGCTCGTCGAGAACCTTCCATCGCTGACACGACCCAGGTACGCCAACCTGGGCCACACCGGTGCGGCACTCCATCGGATCGGCCTGCGATGCCGCCCACTCGTAGAGGATTCCGCGGGCTGGTTTTGCCACCGCCGCCTGACCCGCGCTCCGCTGCGCGTCGCGGCTAAACGGCTTCTTACAGAGGAGACCTTCTCTCACGACGAAATGACAGGGTGGATGCCCTTGTACAACTGTAACCCATGTCCCCTGGGCGAACAGGAGTCCCTTCAGGGCGTGCCACCCAGCGCCGTTCGGGCCACGCCCAACGCCATTGCTCCGTGTCGGCCGGACGGCCTCGCGGAAGCCGGCCCGCACCACGTATGGGTTTTCACCCCCGCGGGTCGATGGCAGAACAGTCGGCTCTATTGCTTCGACGGCTCGGACCGGGCCCGCCACTCGGCGCGACGCGCGCTGATGATCTCCACCAGGTTGGTCTGACCATTGGCCCTGGCCGCAGCGAGCGCCTGTTCCGCCAGCGCGAGCGCCTCCTCGTGCCGCCCCATCCCCTCCGCGCCGGTCGCCATAACGCCCAGCAGTTCGGCCGGTGGCGGATCCGAAACCAGAGAGACGGCAGCGCCCAGCCAGTAACCTTCCTCGAGAATGGAACGGGACGACTGCTGGGTGGTCATCCGGTCGGCCGCCCGGATCGCTCCCGCCGGCCACTTCGGATCCAGCCGAAGCAGCGCGGTCGCCTCCGCCCGGGCCTTGTCCCGCTGTCCTGACGCCACGAGCGCCGTGACCCACCGGCTCCGCAGTTTCGGCTCCTTCGGGCTCAACTCCACCGCGTCCTCGAGGGTCTCCGCGGCGCTGGACCACTCTCCC
>JAEYWB010000199.1 GCA_023429275.1 Planctomycetota bacterium | reverse complement strand
CCCGCCGGGCTCAGCTTGCCGCTGTTCGCCCGCAGGACATCCGCCATCTTCATCGTCCAGAACGACGCATAGTCCGGGCTGTCGAGCAGTTGATCGACGAGCCGTGCCCGCTTTTCGGGAGTGATGTCGTTGAGGAAGGCCTGCGTCTCTTCGGGAGTCGGGAGCCGCCCGGTGACATCCAGGTAGGCCCGGCGGAGGAATTCGTCGTCGCTGCACAGTCCCGAAGGAAGGATCTGGAGCTGCTGGAGCTTCTCGTTGACGAGCGTGTCAACGAAGTTGTGTTCGGGAGGATTGTTCCAGGCGAAGCCGATGGTCGGCTCGAGGAACGTGATTTCGGAGGTGTCCATCTTGTCGAGATAGCGGGCGAGGATCGCCGCTTCCCCCTTGCCGACCTTCTCATTGAGGCCGGACTCTGAAACCTTCGCGACCGATTCGGCCGACGAGCTGAAAACGGTCAGGGCGGTCAAATCGCGCGTCGTGCCGTCCGCAAAGAAGCCCTTCACGAAGACCTGCTGACGCGAACCATCCTTCTGAAAGACCCGCTTCTTGGGGAAGACTTCAATGCGGTCGAGCGCCGGTTCGGTCGGAGGATCGAGCGGCATCCCTTCGGCGATCCAGGTCCGCATGGTGACATGGGCCGCATCCCCCTTCTTCAGTCGCCGGCCTCCCCCGTGAGCGACCTCCATCAGCCCCTTCCGGAGGATGAGCGAATTGTCGGGGTCCATCACATTGGTGCGGCGTCCGTACGCTTCGGCACGGAGCGTCAGCGTGTCGAGAGGAGGATCGTAGCCGCGGAGCGACAGGCGGAATCCCGCTTTCCCCGATGGGGATCCGTGGCAGGCCCCCATGTTGCAGCCCGCCTTGGTGAGGGCGGCCAGCGTCTCATACTGGAAACTGATCGGGTCGGGTGTCCCGAACTGCGAGACGGTGACCTGGGCCTGAGCCGTCGCGGCTCCGACCTTCGCGGTAATCGTCGCGGTGCCATCGGCGACAGGGAAGACCTTGCCCCCCTCGACACGGACGACCTGCGGATTGGAGGACTCCAGAGTCGCATCGGCGGTGACGTCGCGCGGGTCGTCCGCGGCGACCTGGCCGGTCACGACCAGCTGCTGGACGGCACGAGGTCCGATCAGCGTGAACTGGCCGGGAGCGAGTTCGATGGTCGCCGGAGAGGTTCCGTCGGCGGAGGCGGTCGAAACGAGGACTGCCAGGAGACCAACGAGGGCAGACGGGAATCTGATCATCGTGGAGGTTGCCAGAGGCAGGAGGAGGAGGGCGGGGAAGTTTTCGGGCGGGTATGGCTGCCGCATCGTCCCGAGACCGGACGACACATCAACCATACTTCATGTTATCGCAGAGACTTGCGGGGGCTGGCAACCACAGGGGAGGGTTTTCTGGCGAATCGGAGAGTTTTCGCCGGGCGGAAGAATCGGAACAGATAACCGCATCCCGGGAACGGGGACGATGGCTGACGCGACCGGCGGCACCCCCTACCATTCCCGCCATGAGCGCGATCCATGTGCGGGACCTGACGAAGACCTACAAGGTCTTCCGCAAGCAAGAGGGGCTGTGGGCCTCGATCGCCGGCCTCTTCAAGCGCGAATACAAGACCGTTGAAGCGGTCCGCTCGGTCAGCTTCGACATCGAGAAGGGGGAAATGGTCGCCTTCCTCGGCCCGAACGGCGCCGGGAAGACGACGACGCTCAAGCTCCTTTCGGGGCTCATTTATCCGACGTCCGGCACGGCCACCGTTCTCGGCTATGTCCCCTGGGACAGAAAGAACGAGTTCCGACGGCGGTTTTCCCTCGTCATGGGGCAGAAGAACCAGCTCTGGTGGGACCTTCCCGCGCAGGAGTCGTTCCGCCTTCACCAGGAGATCTACCGGATCGACCCGGCGCAGTTCCAGCGGCGGTACGACGAACTGGTCGACCTGCTGGATGTGCGGAAGCTCGTCGGCCAGGCGGTCCGCGAGCTGTCGCTCGGCGAGCGGATGCGGATGGAACTGATCGCCGCGCTGCTGCACAGTCCGGAAGTCCTGCTGCTCGACGAGCCGACGATCGGGCTCGACGTCGTCTCGCAGCGGAAGGTCCAGGAGTTCCTGAAGTACTACCAGGCGGAACAGCAGATCACGGTGATCCTGACGAGCCACTACATGAAGGACGTCGAGGCCCTCTGTCGGCGGGCGGTGATCATCAACCAGGGGGAGATCAAGCACGACGGCCCGCTCGCCGAGATTGTCGAGAGGTTCAGCCAGCACAAGGTGATCCAGCTTCAGTTCGCCGGGACGGAAGTCCCCGCCGATCTCGAGCAGTATGGCCAGGTGTTCGACCTTCGGCCTCCGAACGCCAAGCTGCGCGTCGACCGCAACCGCATTCCCGAAACGCTCACGAGCCTCCTGAGCCGGTATCAGCTCGAAGACGTCGGCGTGCAGGAACGCCCTCTCGAAGAGGTCATCGCGGAGTTCTTCACGGACGTGCACCGGGAGAATGCTCCGGCCGCGTAAGGCGGATGCGTCCCCAGGCAAAGTTCTTCAGCGCCAGTGTGCCGCTGTTCCCGGTCGGTTGGCTCTTCAAGGAGAGGAAAAGTCGGGTGTGGGACGTCGTCATTGCGACTGAAGACCGATTCGAGTCCCCTTCGGAGGACCCCTTCTCCCGGATGACTCTGGAGGAGGAGCATCTTCTGATGGCGGCGCTGGAGAAGCGCGGCCTGAAGGTCAGACGGGTCTCCTGGTCAAACCCCACGTTTGACTGGAACACAGCCGCGTCGACGGTCCTTCGGTCGACATGGGACTATTTCGTCAGGAAAGACGAGTTCCTGGCGTGGATCGAAGCCGTCCGAACGCGGACCCGCCTGCTGAATGCCGCGTCCCTTGTCACCTGGAACAGCGACAAGCGGTACCTGCGCGATCTGGAAGGGCGGGGCATCCGAATTCCGCCGACCCGATTCCTCGATCCCCTCGCTCCGCCGGACGACCTGGCCACGCTGATGCGGCAGTCGGGCTGGGAATGTGCCGTCCTGAAGCCCGCCGTGTCGGCCGGTGCGTTCGAAACATTCCTGCTCTCCCGGGCGACACCAGCGACCGACTGGGAGGCCGCCAGTCACCTCGTCCGCCTCAAGCCGACGTTGCTGCAGGAGTACCTTCCATCGATCGAAGTGCAGGGAGAGCTGTCGATCGTCTTCCTGGGAGGGCGATACAGCCATGCGGTCCGCAAGCGGAGCGCGTGCGGCGACTTCCGCGTACAGGTCCAGCATGGCGGCCAGTATGCCGAGGCAATCCCCTCGGCCGCTGACCGCGAATTGGCCAGCCAGGTCATCGCGACGTGTGCCCCGGCCCCGGTCTATGCCCGGGTCGATTTCGTGCAGGATGAAGAGGGGAACTCGTGCCTGATGGAGCTGGAGCTCATCGAGCCGGACCTCTACTGCCGCCTTGTGCCGGGATCGGCCGACCGGCTGGCTGACGCGATCATCGAAGGCTGAGGGTCTTTCAAAAACCTTTGTCGCCACCAAGTGCAGAGAGGACTCAGTGGGCCCTCTGTGTTCTCTGTGAACTCTGTGGCAAACCTCCCTCACGACCGATCAACGAGCCGACTTGGAGTTCTGAAACAGCTTCGATGCAGTATTTCTCCGCATCACTTCGGCGAGACGACGATCTTCGCCTTCTTGCGCTCGCGGGGGAGCGTCTCTTTCCAGAGCTCGCGTGAGAGAGCGTCGAGGATCTTCGGCCGGGCGTCTTCCACGCTGAGGTCTCCCGGCATCCGCTCGACGAGCTGGAGCAGATGGACTCCGAACGGGGAACGGACCGGCGGACTGAGCTCCCCCTCCTTCAGGCGGAACGCCGCCTCGGTCACGCTCTGCGGCATCTTGCCGTCGAATCCGAACGGGACGACATTTCCCCCCTCCTGGCCGGACGGGCTCTGCGAATGCTCCTTCGCGGCGGCTTCGAACGTGACCTTCTCCGCGGCGATCTCGGATCGAAGCTTTGCCAGAAAGTCCTCGGCCTCTTTCCACTTCGCTTCGTCCGCCGCCTTGTCGACGAGGCGGACGATCTGCCGGACACGGACCTTCGAGCCGTCGAGCTCCGCCCGATGGGCCTCGAAGTACTTGCGGACCTCGTCGTCTGAAACGGTCTTCCGAACGTAGATCGCCCAGGCGATCGGAAGTGCGAGCTGCTGGCGGAGCGTCTCCTCGGTCAGCCCGACCTTCGCGAGGACTTCGGCCGGCTTGTCCCCCTGTTTCTCGATGCTGCCGAGCACGAAAGTGACATGGGCGTCGAGTTCCACCTGCGGCGCGACGACCTTCTGGCGTTTCAGAAAGCTTTCCATGACGGCGTTGTCGACGAGCTGCTCGATCAACACATCGCGGACCCGGTCCCGATCGGCGGCGGCCACGTGGTCGATCAGGTAGAGCGTTTCGAGATCCTTCTGGCGGATCGTCCGGTCGTTGACCTTCGCGAGTACGCCCGCCGAGCCCCCCGACGGGCCTTGAGCCGACGCCTGGCTTGTGCAACAGGCGAGGATGAAGACGGCGAACAGGCGGACGAGCACGGGCATCAGACGATCCTCTTGTCGGCGGTCGTTCCGCGGGCTGGTCTCCCGGCACCGCTGCGACCGTCGCCGGATGATAGAGGCTCGGCCGCGATCGCGGGCAGGGCAGTCGGCAAAACGCCCCCGACGGACCGTCAGGGGGAGAGCGGCTCGACGCGGACCCGGGCCGCCTCGGTCTTGCGGAGCGAAAGCCGGTAACCGCGGATCGCATATTCCACCGGATCTCCCAGGGGTGCCGCGGCGACGTAGGAGACGGTTTCCCCCTCGGTGAGCCCCATTTCCATCAGGCGGATCGCGATGGCATCGACGCCTTCGATCTCGACGACGCGGGCGGACTGGTTCGGGGTGAGTTGATCGAGAGTCATTGAGAAACCTTCCCGCCGGGGGAGCGTCGAGCATCAGCCGCCAAGCGGGCGGACAAGGACGGTCGTCGCGTCCGAGGGGCGGAAGCTGAATCGCGTCTCATCCAGCGCGAGGACGCAAGGAGATCCCGGACTGACGAGCCGGAAGACGACCCCCGGGCGAAGTCCCATCTCGTCGAGACGATGGATCTCTTCGGGAGGACCGTCGATTTCGACGATCTCGGCGCGCTCGTTCCGCTGTAGCAGTTCGAGGGGAAGGGGATCAGCGGGACGGACCATGAGACGTCGCGAGGCGGACGGCGGGTGGATCGGAACTTCGGCTCACAAGGTATCGCGGAGCCGCGGACGAGTCATCCGCGGCCGCCAGACTCATGCGAGCTGAGAAATCGCCGCTTCGCGCCCGTCGGCAACATGGAAGTACGAAAGCAGCTGGCTGGCGCTCAGGATTTCCCGCACGGTCCCCGTGACGTGGCACAGGACGAGAGTCCCCTTGTCGCGGTTGAGCCGACGATGGAAGGCGATCAACCGCCCGATTGCGGCGCTCGTGATGTATTTCACCCGGGACAGGTCAAGAACCAGGCGGTTCATGTTGAGCTTGTCGACGAGGTTCGCGAGATCGAATCCGAATTCTTCAAGGTTGTCCTCTTCGGACAGCTGAGGACGCTGGATCACGGCGACCGGGAAGTCGCCTTCCCGTTCGATCAGGAAAAAGCTGGAGTGGAAGGAATCCTGAGCGCTCATCGGTCGGCCTGCAGGCAATCAGGAAGGGGACGCATTCCCTGCGCTACGACGAACTCACCGATGTCGGCCACCGTTCCGGGAACCTTGACCGGGACATACGTCCGGTCGAAGCCGCGAACCGACCCGGGCTCTCCCGGGCTCTCCCGCTGCACCAGCACCTCGAGAGGCCGCCCGACAAGTGTATCATAATAACGCATCGACAGCCGCCGTTCCATTGCAGCAATTTGCTGCATGCGGATTTTCCGCACTTCCGGGCAGACCTGCTCCGGGAACGAAGCGGCGGGCGTTCCGCGGCGGGCGCTGAAGGGAAAGGCGTGGATCTTCATGAACCCCGCCTGCTCGCACGTGCGGAGCGTTTCCTCGAACTCCGTCTCGGTCTCCCCAGGGAACCCGACAATCAGGTCGGTCGTGAAAGCAACGCCAGGGAGGATCTGGCGGATCCGGTCGAGCTTCTTGAGGAACCGCCCCACGCGGTACCGGCGGCGCATCCGGGCCAGCACGGTGTCCGAACCGCTCTGGAGGGCGGGGTGGAACTGGGGGCAAAGGTGCTCGCAATCCCCGGCCGCGCGGAAGAAGTCTTCATCGACCTCGTTCGCCTCGATGCTCGAGAGCCGCATCCGCCACTGACCGGGGATCCGGTCGAGCTGGCGGAGCAGGTGCCACAGTCGAAACGGTTCCCGGCCCGACTTTCCACGGGTCGTGTCGACCCCGTAGTGGCCGACGTGGATCCCGCTGATGACGATCTCTTTGTACCCGTTGTCGACGAGTCGCCGGACCTCATCTTCGATGTGCTCGGGGGGACGGCTCCGGAGGTTCGGACGAACCTGGGGGATGATGCAGTACGTGCATCGGAGAAGGCAGCCATCCTGAACCTTCACGAAAGCCCGCCGGTGCCCTTCGAAGTAGCTGATGCCGTCCGGGATCCCGGCGATCCCTTCACGCGAGAGAAGGTCGGGGAGCTCACGCTTATCGGTGACGACTTCGAAGACGCCGGGCAGCTCGCGGATCTCGTCGGGGGCCCGGGTCGCGTAGCAGCCCATCACGATTGTCCGCGTCCCCGGATTCTGTCGCGCCAGGCGGCGGATGATCTGCCGGGAATCGGCGTCCCCCTCCGCGGTCACCGTGCAGGTATTGACGACACAGATCTCGGCCGGCTCGGCTTCGGCCGCCTCGCGGAAGCCGCCGTTCTCGAACGCCTCTTTGACGAGCTGCGTCTCGTACTGGTTGACCTTGCAACCGAGCGTGACGAGTCGGACGGTGCGCTGTTGGGGGAGCATGAGACGCGGCGAGGGAGTCATTTCGGCCACAGAGTCGCAGAGCCCACCGACGACCGATATGCGATCGAGCTGTGACTTCGATAAGCCCTCTCGGTGTCCTCTGTGATCTCTGTGCAGATCTTCTATTCGGGTGACGCTGGCGGGACGGAACCCGCCTCGGGACGGGGAGGAGCCTCGGGTGACGCGGCGGCCCTCGGTCGAGACGGAGCGGATGACGGCCGCCCCTTCGATCGCTTCTCGGGGGGAACGAGCTTGTCGAGGATGCCGTTCACGAACTGCGGCGACTGGTCGTTGCCGAACTTCCGGGCGAGCTCGATCGCCTCGTTGATGACGACCGGATGCGGGGTTTCGGTCTGGATCAGCTCGTAAGCTCCCAGCCGGAGGACGTTCCGGTCTGTCGGCGCCATGCGGGAGAGGGACCAGTTCTCGGCGACGGCGACGATCCGTTCGTCGAGCATGTCCCGGAACTTGAAGGCCCCCCCGAAGAGCTGCTTGGCGAAGTTGGCGGTCTTTTCGTCGCCGATCTGCTCGTCGATCATGGTGTACACGACAGACGTGTCCACATCCGGGTTCAGATCCACCTGGTAGAGCATCTGAACGACGATTTCCCGAGCTTTGCTGCGACGCGACATACGGCCGTAATTTATCCCAAAAAAGTTTGCGCCGACGGCCCGCCACGAACCTGGTCGGTCGACGAGGAGGCGGGCACCGTTCACAAGCGGCAAAACGGACAGCTTAGCGAATTTGAATGTGCGCCGCATTCGCCTTTGCCGATTCTGCGGTACGAATGAGCACCTTCGCAGCAGAGCGGCGGATCCAATGCCGAAACGGACGGTGGAAGGGACTTCTCCGCCGCCGCCGTTCCGCATCTAAGATGTGGCAGGTTCGCCGCTTGAGAACGGTCCCCTCCCCCCGTATACTCCGCCCCTTGCGGAATCGGCAAGCCTACGGCCCCGTAGCCGGTTCGGTACAGGATCGCGTTGTTGAGGCCCGGCTTTTTCCGGTCGGACCTCAACCGTCACAATTCACGAATCCCAGTTCGAGGTCGACTCGCCGTGCGGTTTTCCCTGATCGATCGGATTACCGAGATGCAGCCGGGGAAGACGATCAAGGCCGTCAAGAACCTCTCGCTTGCCGAAGAATATCTCCAGGACCACTTTCCGGGCTTTCCGATCATGCCCGGGGTGCTGATGGTCGAAGCGCTGGTACAGACCGGCGCCTGGCTGATGCGATACACCGAAGACTTCCAGTTCAGCACGATCCTCCTCAAGGAGGCGCGGGCCACGAAATTCAACAATTTCGTCACGCCGGGAAAGGCGCTCGTCATCGAGTGCGAAGTCCACAAGAAGGACGGAAATCTCTACACATTCAAGGCGTCGGGAACCGTTGATGGGAACTCGGCGGTGAGCAGCCGGCTGACCCTCGAACAGTTCAACGTGGCGGACCGGAACGCGAGCCTGAAGAAGTCGGACGAAGACCGGATCGCCAAAATGCGGGAACTGTTCGGCGTGCTGTGGTCTCCGCCCCCCGCCATCACCGGTGCCTGAGAGAACTACGCGGCGTGAAAATCGCGGACGGCCCGAAGTGCCGTCCATCAGAGCAACAGAGCGAAGGACAAACGATGAAGCTGGCAGGTCGCATCGCACTGGTTACCGGGGGAAGCCGCGGGATCGGCAAGGCTGTCGTCGAGGCCCTGGCCAAGGAAGGGGTCAAGGTCGCGTTCGTCTACAAGTCGAACACGCAGGCTGCCGAGCAGATCGTCAAGGACCAGGAGCTCAATCAGCGGGAAGTCCTTGCTATCCAGGGAGATGCTTCGAAAAAGGCCGACGCGGAAGCGGCCGTGAAGCAGGTGGTCGACAAGTGGGGCAGGCTGGACATTCTGGTGAACAACGCCGGGATCATCCGGGACGGTCTGCTGGCGACCATGGAGCCTGAGAACTGGCAGGCGGTCATCGATAATAACTTGACCAGTGTCTACAACTTCTGTCAGTCTGCCATGCGGCAGATGATGTCGCAGCGGTACGGCCGGATCATCAACATGTCGAGCGTTGCCGCCGAATACGGCAACCAGGGACAGGTGAACTACGCCGCGAGCAAGGGGGGGATTCAGGGGCTGACCCGCTGCCTCGCGACAGAAGTCGGCCGGCGGAATATCACCGTGAATGCCGTGGCTCCCGGGTTCATCGAAACCGACATGACCGAAGCCGTCCGCAACATGGGTGGCGACAAGATCAAGGACATGGTCCCCCTTCGCCGTCTCGGCAAGCCGGAAGACATCGCCAACGCGGTGACCTTCCTGGCGAGCGACGAGTCGGGTTACATCACCGGCCACGTGTTGACCGTGGACGGCGGAATGACCCTCGGCGGGTTTTGAGGTCCAAAACAAGTCAGTCTCGACAGCTGCGTCCCTACTCACCGGGTGCGGCAAGTCGTTTTCGATCGGTCTGGTGAGCGAGAGAGACGCGACACGTTTTCGGCGGGGAAGTCCGGCGACAAGCCGGGCTGGATTGGGTCCAGATGACGCCGCAAGCGACTGTCACGGGAGAAAAAGTCCGATGGCGACGAACGAAGAAGTGTTTGAGAAGGTCAAGGAAACTCTTGTGGACGCCCTGGGGGTCGACGACGACGAAGTGACTCCGAGCGCAACGCTGATCGGCGACCTCGGGGCCGAGTCGATCGACTTTCTCGACATCGTCTTCCGGCTCGAGAAGAACTTCGACATCAAGATTCCCCGCGGCGAGCTGTTCCCCGAGAACATCGCTGCGGCCGACTCGGGCTTTGTCGCCAACGGCGTCGTCACGCCGACCGGTATCGCCGAGCTCAAGGCCCGCATGCCCCACGCCGACATCGACAAGTTCGCGGCCGATCCGCGCGTCGAGAAGATCTCGGATCTCTTCACCGTCGACATGATCTGCAAGTTCCTCGCGGCCAAGATCGCCGCGAAGTAGTTTTCGCACGACATCACCGACCCGGCCTCCCGTGAGGCCGGGTTTTTTGTCGTTTCGAGCGGCGCCCGCGAAGTCCGGCGCCCCGCTGCGAGTGAGTGACCGGGAGCAACCATGCGCTGGTTCTGGATCGACCGCTTTATTGAGTTCAACCACGGCGTCTCCGCGAAGTCGGTCAAGAACGTCAGCCTCTCCGAAGAGCACCTTCACGATCACTTCCCGGGCTTCCCCGTGATGCCCGGCTCGCTGATGATCGAGGGGATGGCCCAGACCGGCGGGATCCTGCTCGGGCAGACGCACGGCTTCAAGCACATGGTCATCCTGGCGAAGGTCCCGAAGATGACCTTCCACAGCTGGGCGATGCCCGGCGACCAGCTCATCTACTCGGCGACGCTGATCGAGGCCCGCGACGAGGGTGGCATGGTCACCGTGACCGCCAAGTGCGGCGAGCGGCTCGTGGCCGAGGGTGAGATCGTCTTCGCGCACGTCGACCCCGCCCAGGCCGGCTCCATGCCGAGCCAGAAAAACGTCGTCGAGTTCGCCCTCCAGAGCATCCTCGAAGTCGGAAAGGCCGGAGACGGCAGCACACCCGTCACGGCGAATTAGACTAGCCGACACGCGCTAGCGTCCGGTTCGAAAGTCAGGGCAGCAGGCCTACGGCTGAGAAGCCGTTGGAAGACGCCAATCCCGTCAGTCAGTTCGATCCCGGGGAACAGTTGCGACAGAGGGCCGAAACCGCAGCCGATCCGGCCACGGTGACAAAGAGGGACCGCAGCACCGGGAGTGGGGCGATGGAGGCTCGACACCGAAGGTGTTCCGTCATAAAGCCCGCGGTCGCCCCTGGCGCGGCCCCCTGAGCTTCAAGGCCCAGAGCCTTCGGC
>JAEYWB010000699.1 GCA_023429275.1 Planctomycetota bacterium | reverse complement strand
GGGCTTCGCCCTGGACCCAGGTGGCCGTCGGGGCGATGGGTTGCGCAAAGGACTCCGTGCCGGCCGAACGGGATCCCTGCAATCGGATGGATGCCGATGCACTGCGGGCGCGAAAGCGAAAATGTAGCCTGGGCTACCACTCTCCTCCCGCGGCTTGTTAGCATGCGGTCCGGGTGAACGGTACGGTAACGCTGTAGTCTGCTGACCTTTCACTCTTCCCGGATCTGAGATGAGCGCCACTTCAGAAGGTTCCGAAGCCGGTTCGAGCGACGCCCGCGAACGTGAGGCCCAGGCGATCCGCGGTCTGTCGGCCGCTTACTCGCGGATGCGCGAGGAGATCGGCAAGGTCGTCATCGGTCAGTCGGACGTTGTCGACCAGCTGTTGATCGCCCTGTTCAGCAAGGGGCACTGCCTGCTCGTCGGCGTCCCTGGTCTCGCGAAGACGCTTCTCGTCAGCACGGTCGCAAAGATCCTTCAGCTCTCGTTCCGGCGAATCCAGTTCACGCCGGACCTCATGCCCTCCGACATTACGGGTACCGACGTCCTGCAGGACGACCCGGAGACCGGGCGGCGGACGTTCCAGTTCATGCAGGGGCCGCTCTTCACGCACATGCTCCTGGCGGACGAGATCAACCGGACCCCGCCGAAGACGCAGGCCGCACTCCTCGAGGCGATGCAGGAGCGGCACGCGACGGTCGGCTCCAACACCTACCGGCTTCCGAGCCCGTTCTTCGTCCTCGCTACTCAGAACCCGATCGAGCAGGAAGGGACCTATCCGCTTCCGGAAGCCCAGCTCGACCGGTTCATGTTCAACATCGTCGTCAAGTATCCGACGGCGGCGGAAGAGCTCCGGATCCTCAAACAGACGACCAGCGGCGATGAGCCGCAGCTGAAGCACGCTCTCACGGGGGAGCAGATTCTGGCCCTGCAGGAGATCGTCCGGAAGGTTCCCGTCGCCGAACACGTCTTTGTCTACGCCCGGGACCTCGTTCGAGCCACACGGCCGAACGAGGAGGAATCCCCGGAATTCATCAAGCAGTACATCTCCTGGGGGGCAGGCCCGCGGGCCGGTCAGTACCTGATCCTCGGCGCGAAAGCGCGGGCGATCCTCGAGGGGCGATTCCACGTTTCCACCGATGACGTCAAGTCGGTCGCAGCCCCCGTGCTGCGGCACCGCATCGTCACGACATTCAAGGCCAGCAGCGAGGGGATCTCGCCGGATGATGTCATCGAACAGCTCGTCAGCGCCATCCCTGTCGATCTCCACGAGCGGGGCAAACGCCTCGCCAAGGTCTGAGGCCTTCGCTTCGCCATCGACGCGGCGCGGCTTCCTCGCCGCGTCGCTCCTCTCTTCGGCTGCGATTCTTCTCGCGGGATGTCCGTCGACCCCCGTCGGAACACCGACATCGGCGGGCATCAAGAACGGAAAACTCTCGATCGTCACCACGACCGGCATGGTGACCGACCTCGTCCAGGCGGTCGCGGGGGACCGGGCCGATGTCGTCGGGCTGATGAACGAAGGGGTTGACCCCCATCTCTACAAGCCGACCGTGGCCGACACGGGAATGCTCCTGAAGGCCGACGTCATCATCTATTCGGGGCTGCACCTCGAAGGCCGGATGGAAGAGGCCTTCGCCCAGGCGGCCCGGCGGGGGATCAAGGTCATCGCCGTGACCGACGGTCTGTCGAAGGAAGAAGTGATCCATCCGGCGGAAGGGCACCCCGATCCGCACGTCTGGGGAAACTCGGCCCTGTGGGCCAAATGCTCGCAGCACGTGGCCGATGAACTCTCGAAGATCGACGCCCCTCACGCCGACGGGTATGCCTCACGTGCGAAGGAGTATCGGACGCGTCTTGAGGCCCTGCACGAGTACGGCATCAAATCGATCGCCTCGATCCCCGAGGCGCAGCGGCATCTCGTGACGGCGCACGACGCCTTCTCGTACTTCTCGCACGCCTACGGCATCCCGGTCCGATCGGTCCAGGGGATCACGACCGACTCCGAGCCGGGAGTGAAGGACATCGTCGAACTCCGAAAGTTCCTGGTCGAGAAGAAGATTCCCGCCCTCTTCACCGAGTCGAGCGTCAACGAGCGGATGCTGCAGGCCGTGATTGAAGGGGCCCGCGAGGACAGCTGGACGGTTAAGGTGAGCGGCACGCTCTACTCGGACGCCATGGGGAAAGCCGGGACGTACGAGGGAACATACGAAGGGATGTTCGACCACAACGTGACGACGATCACGCGGGCCCTCGGGGGCGACGCACCGGAGAAGGGGCTCAACGGGAAGTTGACCGCAGCCGTACCGTAAGAGGAAAGACGGCCCGTCACCGAAAGCGAATCTCGTAGATCTGGAAGGCATCGGAGCGTGGAGCCGTCAGTTCTCGTCCCGCTTCGTCGATGACCCGGACCGAGAACCGGGCCCTGGCGTCGTCGAAGAAAAAGCTCGACCAGTACCGCCCTGGCTCTCCCAGCCAGCAGACGCCGCCGGGGGCGAGCATTTTGTTGATGACGTCGAGCAAGAGCGCGTGGTTCGGCCGCTCGTACGTCACCTCGCAGCCGAGCAGCACCGGGAATTGACGGTCGACCGGTGTCCGCCAGTCGAGGCAGAGGGACTCCGGATCCCGAAAACCGTTGGCGACCGAGTTGTAACGGCAGAGCAGGCAGGACGTCGGGTCGTAGTCCGAGTAGACGACCCGGTCACCCCGCACCTCCGCCGCGAGTCCGACGATGCCGGTCCCCGCTCCGAGCTCGAGAACCTCGCTTCCAACCGGCCAGGGGGCCCGGTCGAGAAGGGCGATCATCTTGTGGACTGACGGCCAGACATACCCCCAATATGGCATGTAGCCGTTCTTCTGATGAGCCCGGATGACATCCGGATCGTCGAGCAGGGCGTCCGGCGTCCGGGGCCTCAGCAGCGACAGTGATCGTCCGCCGGACGAAAACTCCTCCGATCCCCAGCCCCCCGGAAGATTCGGAAGCGGGGGAAGGTCGAGACCGGCGAACGGCGCGGGGAGAACGACAGCGCTCACGCCGAATGCCCAAGGCGGTCGCGGAGAAACGCGGCTCGGCTCGCGTTGCGGTCCTTCGATTCCAGCGGAGTCTGGCGGAGCTTCTGCAGGTGCGCCGGCTGCGTGTGGATGAACAGGACGTTGAGGTCCGGGATCGTGACGCCGCCGAGCAGGTCGAGCGTCACGCCGAGCCGGACGCTCGAGAGGAGGTGCATCGTCTCTTCCGAGGTGATCGTCCGGGCGCTCTGCAGGATTCCGAAGGCCCGCGACACCTTGTCGTGAAGCTGAGCACGGTTGTCCTTGAGCACCGCCTCGCGAGCCCGCCGCTCGTAGTCGAGGATGTCGGGAACCATCTTCTTGACGTTGCCGAGGATCTGAGCTTCCGACCGCCCGAGCGTCACCTGGTTGGAGATCTGGTAGAAATCCCCCATCGCCTGGCTCCCCTCGCCATACAGGCCGCGGACCGCCAGGCCCATCTTCTGCATCGCCTGGAAGACCTTCTGGATCTCCTTGGTCATGACGAGCGCCGGGAGGTGGACCATGACGCTCACGCGCATCCCGGTTCCGACATTCGTGGGGCAGGAGGTCAGGAAGCCGAACCGGTCGCTGAAGGCGAAAGAGACCTTCTGCTGGAGGGCGTCATCGAGGCTGTTCGCTTCGGCCCAGCATTCGTCGACGGCGAGGCCGCTCCGGAGGGACTGCATCCGGAGATGGTCCTCCTCGTTGATCATGACGCTCGTCGTCTCCTGCGGGGAGATCGCAACGCCGCGGGGGCCGGTCCCCTCGGAATGCTCGCGGCTGATCATCTGCCGCTCGACGAGAAACTGCCGGTCGAGCGGGGTGAGGTCATCGAGCCGGACGTAGCTGAACGTCCCCGCCGGGGCCTGGCTGCAGACCGGCTCACGGAGGATCGATTCGACCGCCCCCTTGGATTCGTCGGAAGCTCGCGGCGGGAACGGGAAGTCGCGGAGGTTCCGCGCGAGACGGATCCGGGTCGAAATGACCACGTCCGAGGCGGGTCCGGTCCCCCGGAGCCATTCCCCCGTTCCCTTGGCCAGTGTGTCCAGTTCCAACGCGATTCTCCTGCTCTCCTGCCTTGTCGGCTTTTACTGCAACGTCGGGGTAGCGTCCAGAGCCCTCCTTGCTTTGAGGCGCGTCCCACTCACAATGATATCCCGTTGTCCCCGTTTTGGTTACGGCTCACCAGTCAGGAGTGCTCAGTGTCGTTGTCGATTGACCAGGATTTCCTCGCCGAGATCGGTGCTGCGCTGCGTGAACGCCGCCTCGTCACCGGGACCTTCACCGATCGAGGACATTCCGGCAACGACACGCCCCGGCGGCAGCAGGTGCGTCCCGTGACGATCCGCGGCCAGGATCTTTACCAGTGGGCGTCGAGGTTCGAGCGGAAAGAGACGCACGAGAATCTCGATGCCGAACAGTCCGCGGCCCGGATCGCAGCGCTGCTCGACGGCGTCTACCGGCAGGCGAACCTTTCGACGGACGTCGCGGAGTTCCACCTTCGCCGCGACCGGACGGGCTGGCACGTTGCGAGAAAAGAGAGAGCGGGAGGCGCGGTCGAGACTGACCACAACCGGCGGAAGAATTACCTCATCCCCGACGGCGTTCCCTGCCCGTTCCTGATTGCCCAGGGGGTCATGCGACCGGACGGACGCGTCGTCACGAGCCTGTACCACAAGTTCCGGCAGGTGAACCGCTTCCTCGAGTTCGTGAACGACATCTACCCGGCGCTCCCGGCCGAGGGAGTGATCCATGTCGTCGACTACGGCTGCGGGAAGAGCTATCTCACCTTCGCCGTGCATCACCTGCTGACGGTGGTTCACCACCGCGACGTCCGGATCCTCGGGCTCGACCGGAACGCCGACGTGATCGCCACCTGTCGCCAAACGGCCGAGAACCTCTCCCTCCAGGGAATCGCGTTCGAGTCGACGACCATTGCCGAGGCGGGGAGCGAGACGCCGCTCGACCTCGCGATCGCGCTGCATGCCTGCGACACCGCCACGGACCACGCACTGGCCGATGCGGTCGCCCGAGGGGCGGGCGTGATCCTGGCGGCCCCCTGCTGTCAGCACGAAGTCTCGGACCGGATGGAGGCGGCGTCACTCCCCCTGCTCGCGTCGCACGGAATCGTCAAGGAGCGGCTCGCGGCCCTGGCGACCGACTCGCTCCGCGCGGCGGCCCTCGAAATCGCCGGTTATAAGACCCAGGTGATCGAGTTCATCGAGACCGACCACACACCGAAGAACCTGCTGCTCAAGTCGATCGCCCGTCGCGCGGGGGATCCGATCGCTCCGAAGTGGGCCGAGCAATACGCGGCGATGAAGCAGTCGCTCGGCCTCGGGCGGATCGCAGTCGATCAGATCCTCGACTCCGCCCGAACGCGAATCAGCCGCAATGCGCCGCCGTCCCGTTCGGACGATGGGCTGGCGGCTGACGGCGTCACTGCGGCGATCACCGATTCAGCGAGCCCGCCGCCGGTGCAAAGCTCTCGCTGACCGCCGGACGGACGTTCTGATCCCGGTAAACGCGGACCTCCCCCTCTTCGTGGAGCGGCTGCGTCTTGTGGTCGTCGCTGTAGAGGTCGACCTTCACCCGCGCGTCCCCTTCCTGGGCGGCCGTCAGGATGATGTCGAACTCCTGCTCGCCGCCGGGGGGAAGCACGTCGAGAGCGGCGAAGTGAACGACATTTCCGGCCGCCTGGTGCTGCACCGGGCCGTTGGCGTTCACGAACTTGAGGTGCGGGGGAACCTCGAAAACGGTCTGCACGTTGGACGCCGCGGCAGTTCCGCGGTTCCGGACGCTGAGCCGCATCGAGACCTGCTCACCGACAGCGACCGGTCCGTCCGGAACAACGTCGACCACCAGGTTGCTGTAGCCGGCGACGTCGACGTGGGTCGCGACATTCGCCCGGTTCCCGGAGGCATCGGAGACCAGCAGGCCTCCATCGAATGCGCCGGGCTTCTTCGGCACGAGATCGATCGGGAGCTCGGCCTTCTCACCGGGGCCAAGCTGCGGCAGCCGCCAGGTGATCGTGCGGCTCTGGGGATCCCACTGGCCGTTCGAGAGCTTCCCCGTGACCGGTTCCAGGTCGAGAGGAAGCGTCTCCACGACGGTGACGTCGCGGAGCGGGTCGAGGGACTGGTTCGTCACCGTGTTGAGGTACTGGGCCGGACGTCCGACGAACCGCTTCGCCGGTCCGGTCCGGACGACCTTCAGGCGGGTATCGATGGCGTTGACCTGGGCGATCCGGGAATCCTGCTCCTGGTTGTTGGTCGAAACGATCACCTTCGGGGTGAGATTCCCCCCCTTCTCCGCGGTGACATTCAGTTCGACATCCTTCGACTGCCCGGGGCCGAGGTTGCCGATCTCGTACTCGAGATCGTTCCCGCCGGGGTGCTTGAGTTCACTAGGGAGGAGCGCCCGGAGAAAGACCCCCTTGGCCTGCCCCTGCCCGGTGTTCTGGACGCGGATCCGGAGCGTGGAAGCCTCGCCGATGATGACCTGCTTCGGGGCCTGGAGGTCCACCTTGAGCTCGGGAGCGGTGATGATCGTCGTCGCGGCCACTTCGGCGGCGAAGCTCACCGTCGCGACGCTGCCGATCGAGCCCGCCTGGGTCGGCGTCAGCTTGACCTTGATCTCGCGCGCTTCGCCCGGACGCATGTCCCCAAGTTTCCAGAAGAGCCGCTTCTCGGCGGTCTCAGCCTGCGGAATCGTCCCCTGGCAGGTCGCACCGAGCGGAATGCGATCTTCGACGATGACGCGGTGAGCGGTGCTCTGGCCGACGTTGCGGACCAGGATCTGGTAGATCAGCGGCTCGCCGATCACCGCTTCCGCCGGAGCGATCTTTTCGATCTTGATCTCCGGCTGCTGCGGACCGGAGGTCACATTCGATGCAACGGTCCCGTCGCCGACCAGGTCGACGATCGGATCGCGACGAACGGGCTGTGGATCGACCGGGGCTCCGCTCGTCGGGACGGAGCTTCCGAAGGGGTTCGATCCAGCCGGGGGAACACTTCCCACCGGAGCCTGCGATCCATTCAGCGCCGGGGCGGCCGGCGGTGCGCCGATTCCGAACACACCCCCCTGAAGCTCAGGGATGGCGTCGCGGTTTCCGGGAATCGAGTTGGCCGGTGCGGCGGCCGGCGCGGCGGCGGGTGCGAATGCCGGAATACCTGCCGGAGCGGGCTCTGGCTGAGCCGGTGGAAACGAGAACTTCGACGGGGCGTCGTTTCCGGTCTCGACCTGACCTGGAATCGTTGAGCGGACCGGCGCCTTGGCAGGCTCCGCAACCGCTGGCGAGAAGGCCCCCGCGGGAGTCGGCTCCGGAGCCTGTACCGGAGCAGCGGACGGCGAGGCCCCCGGCCCGCCAGCCGGAACGAATTCGAAGGGATTTCCCGATCGCGGAGCCGCACCGGCCGCCGGGGTCGGCGAGCCCGAAGCGGGCGCCTCGCCACCAAACGGTGACGGAGCAAGGTTGCCTGCCGCAGGTTGAGCGGCCGCATTGAACTCGCTGGCCGGGACGATCGCCGTCTGAGCGGGGGCCGCGCCGGCTGCGGGACGGATCTCGGGAAGAGCCTCCGGGCCGCCTGCGGGGACCGGCTGCCGTCCGGAGAAGGGGTTCGCAGCCTGCGGCTCAGCCCCGGCCGTCGGAATCGTCGAACGGGAGCGGGGACGGATCTCAGGCAGCTGATTCTGGACCTGCTGGATCTCCTGCCCGGGAGCCGGCTCCGACTGATCCCCAATTTCCGGAAGGAAGAGCTCAGTCGCCGAGGCGGTCTGCTTCGGGGCCTTCGGCACCTCCATCAGGACCGGGCCCGTGTGACCGGGTGGAAGAGCCTGGAGCTTCGCATCATGAGCCCCGTCGACGGAGCGCCCCTCTTCGGGATTCGCAACGAGATCGATCGGAGCGGAGTTGGCAAGCTTGTTCGGTTGCGACTTGGGGGCATCTTTGCCGGCGTTCAGCCCCGGCAGATCGCCCCAGGGATCGGACGAGGCGGAGGCCGCGGCAGGGGAGGCCGTGGACGACTTCGCCGCGGCACCTGCGGGCTCGGCCGGTTCGCCGACGTTCGGCCGCTTCGCCCAGGGGTTGCCGGACGCTTCGGCGGCAGGATCCACAAGAGCCAGCATCGAATCGGCAGCCGGCTCTTCGGCAACCGGTTCACCCTGGGGCTCGCCCTGCTCGGGAGGAGCTTCGCCCAGATCCAGGGAGGAGGTTCCCGCAGCCGGAGAGTCCAGAGAGGCGAGGGCGGCAGGCTGAGCGGCGGCCTTGCTCGCAGGAGGGGTGGGGAGCTCGATCGGGTCGGCCCCCGTGAGGGCTGGAGCGGGATCCCCCTTCATCGTGGGGTCGAGCTCGCTGAACCGTCCTGGCTCAATCGGGGCTGTGGTCGCAAGGTCACGCTGGACGTAATACACGCCGCCGCAACCGACACCAACAACACCGGCCAGAGCGGCCGACTTCCAAATCGCCGGAATCATCGGGACATCCTTTCCCCTGTGGCCTTCGGGGCGCGTCCGCTGGAGCGGCACGCAAAACCAGGTCTGATCAGGACCTCCGTTGGCCGGGTCGCATCACCATCCGTCCCGGAAACGGTCCTCTAGGCCGGTCGTGTCATAACAGAGTTGGTAGAACAGGGAAAGGGGAATTGCGCAGGCTGGAGGCTGTAGGCGTCAGGCGGGAGGAAGGGGCGGCTTGGGGGACATCGTTCGACGATTGCCGGGGACCCCGTACCATTGGTGAAGTCCTCGGTATGACGAAGCGGAGATCGGCGGCGAACATGTGGGTCAAGATTTGCGGATGGCGGACAGCGGAGATGGTTGCGGACGCCTTGTCGCGGGCGCATGAGGCGGGTTCGCTTCCGGACGCCATCGGCCTCAATTTTTACGACGGCTCCCCGCGGTGCGTGGACGTCGAGACGGCCCAGAAGATCGTCGGGCAACTGCCGGAGGGTGTCGAGGCGGTGGGGCTGTTCGTCGACCACTCGGTTGAAGAGGTCTGCCTCATCGCAGAGATGTGCGGACTCGAGACGCTGCAGCTTCATGGAGACTATCCGGCGGAGGAGATCGGTCCACTGGCCCGTTACCGGCTGATCCGCGTCTATCGGCTCGCGGACGAGTCCCTCGACGAGATTCGTCGCGACCTCGAGGAGTGCTCGGCCTGGGGAATCGCGCCGTGGGCCTGCCTCGTCGAGGCCCGCGTCGAAGGGGCGCACGGTGGAACGGGGGTTCTTGGCCCCTGGAACCTGCTGAAGGACTGGCCGAGCGATTTCCCGCCGCTGATCCTCGCGGGAGGACTGACCCCCGAAAACGTCGCGACGGCGATTGCCGAGGTCCGGCCGTGGGGGGTCGACACGGCGAGCGGAGTCGAAGAGGTGCGCGGGGACAAGCATCCGGACCTGGTACGGACTTTCGTCACCAGGGCGCGCGCCGAGTAACGCTGCACGCCGAACCCTCGCGGAATCGATGGGCTTGCAACCGTGGTAACCGGCCTCATTTCGATTTCACGAAGCGATTTCACGGGAAGACCGCTACAATTCTTCGGTGTTGGAGCCCTCGACCAAGGAGCGTGACCGATGTCTCAAGACAGCCTGCTTTCACCTTACGGGGACACGCCTCAGGCTCAGGGAGAGAGTTGCGACGCCCCCTCGAAGACCTGCTCGACCTGCCGGACAACCAGGATCGTCCGCGGCACCATCGCCTTTCTGGTCATTGGAACGGCTGGCGTTTACGGAGCTGTCACGGCGAAGCCGGAACTTGCGGAATACCTCCCCTTCCTTCCGGGCATGAAGGGCGACCAGTGCCCGATTGCAGCCATGTTCGGGGGTTCGTCGTCCTGCTCCGCAACCGCTGGGAGCTGCCCGGCGGCTTCCGGCCCTGCGACGTCTGCCTGTTCCACAGCCTCGCGCGCCGCGATGCTCGAGGCCTGCAGCCGGCTGAACGCTCCGGAAAGTGACGACGCTGCAACCGAAGTCGTCCTGGCCGATTCGGTCTTTGACGCGGGAGCGGCTCCTCCGGTGCCCCCAACCAAGCCCGACTAGGTGTAGCCAACTATTCAGAACTGGAGCCGCGGTCCCTTGAATTCGGCTCAAGCTTCACGCCCGTCCCTTGTTGAGACAATTCTACCGACTTTCGAGGCGCACGCACACAGCGATGAACGCGTGACACCGGTGACTAAACACCGATAGCAGCACACATCGAAAATCGCCGCGGCACCCGAAACTCATCCGAGCCGAATGTCCTCTCAGAGCAACCTCGTCACGTTCACGACGCAACGACCACTCACTCCAAGCTTCGCTCAGCCGGGACCATCCGAGATTTTCGCGATGGGATCACCGCCAATTCCAAAGCCAGCCGGGAGGGCACACAGCATCACGGCAGCCAGTAGTGCAGCAAGGAATCTCATTGGGGCCACCTCGAGACCGGGCTCGGAGCTAAACATTAAGGCAGTTGAACTCTACACCGCCACCCGCCGAAGATCAAGGGAACTGTGAACTCCAGTTCACCAGAGCTCACGGGCGATGTCGTGAAAACCCTCTTCAGACGCTCGCGAACCCAAGATTGCTTTCTTCCGTCCTTCAGGCGCGAGAGTGCACGACTGATCGTCGGCGATTCGTTTACAAGATCGTCAAATGACTTGATCGCCTTGACTGCATTTCCTTTTGCCAATTCCCGAAGATGCGACTCAACCTCAACC
>JAEYWB010000356.1 GCA_023429275.1 Planctomycetota bacterium | reverse complement strand
ATCACGACCTGGGCGGGCTCGCGGTCGAGCTCGCTGGCGATCCGGAGGATTTCCTCGTAGTACCGCGGCGTCGCGCTGATCAGCAGGCTGTTGCTGACCGGTTCGGCCGTGACGATGATCTCCTGCTCGAGGATTTCACTCGTGCTGACGCGGCCCGGGTCGAGCTGCGTCAGCTCACGCTGTGACTGCAGAAACTGGTTGATCGAGTTGGCAACGTCCGCCGCCGGGCTGTTCCGCAGCTTGAGGACGGTGCTCTTGCGGTTCCGCGAGTCCCCCGTATCGAGACGGAGCAGGATCGATTCGACCACGCGAAGAGCCTCGGCGCCGCCGATGGCGATGACGCTGTTCGTCCGGGCGTCGGTCCCGAACTTGAGCGGGACCAGCGTGCTGCTGGGGTCTTCCGCCCCGGCGATCTGCAGCCCCGCCCCCTGGTTCTGCTGCCCGAACTGCCCCTGGCCCTGCTGCTGGCCGGAGGAGAAGATCGAGTTGAGGAGCTCCACCGCCGCGGCGGCATCGGAGTTCTTCAGCGTGAAGACCTTGATCTCGGCGACCGTGGCCGGCGGCTGATCGAGGATCGCCACGAGTTCTTCGATGAACGGGATGCTCGCCTGAGGGGCGGTGATGACGAGGGTATTCGTCCGCGGCTCCGGATGGATGCGGATATCCGAGAGCATGCCCGAACGGACCATCCGGCTGACCGAATCGCTCTTCGTGAGGAACTCGAGCACGACCGACTTCGAGTCGCGGAGCTCCTGCGGAACCTGGGCGGCCGCGTTCTGGCCCCCCTGCTGGAAGCCACCCTGCCCGGTCGTCGTCGGAACGGTCGCGGGAGCAATGGCCCCCTGGAGAGCGTTGAACAGGAACGCGGCGAGTTCGTCCGCGACGGCGTAGTTCAGCTTGATCCGGTGGACGCGGCTGACCGCCCCGGACTCCGCCCGGTCGATCTTCTTGATGATCGAGGCGACTTCAGCCAGCTCGTTCGGCTTCCCCTGGACGATCACGGAGTTCGTCCGGGCGTCGGCAACGATGCTGATCTTCGTGCTCAGGCCGACCCGCGTTTCGTAGAACCCTTCGAGCTGGGTGACGACCTGCGCAGCGACGGCGTGCTTCAACCGGAAGATCTCGACTTCGCTCATGGGATCGACCGGCTGGTCGAGCTCTTCGATGAGCTGCAGGATTCCTTCGAGCAGCACCGGCGGCGCGAGGACGAGGACGGCGTTCGGATTGCTGACCGCGATCACGCCGACCGACTTGCCGCGCTGAGCGCTCGATGTCGAGGCTTCCTTAAGCGTCGTGAGCTGCGTGTAGACTTCGGTCAGCAGAGCCGAAAGCGACTCTGAGTCGACGTGTCGCAGGAAGGCGAGGTGGACGGCCGGAGTCGTTCCCTGGGCCATCCGTTCGATCGCCTTGATGACCTGCATCACCGCTTCGACATCCTTCTCGCTGCCGCGGAGGATGACGACGTCGAGGTCGCCGACCGACTCAATGACGACTTCCCCCTTGAGGTTCCCGACCAGGGCGGGGAGGTCACGCGGAGTGCCGGAGGCGGGATTCAGTGGCTCGGCGGCAGGGGCCAGGGGGGCCTGCGGAGCCGCGGGCGCGGCCGGGTCGAGCGGATTGACCGGTGCCGCCTGGGCGGTCGTTCCCTTTCGGGACTGCAGCATCTTGTCGAACGCGACCTGGAGCTGATCCGCGACCCCCTTGAGCTGGCCTTCGCCGGCCACGACCTTCGTCGACTCGCCCGGCTGGGCGGGAGCCTGATCGAGCTTCTCCACGAGGACCGGCAGACTCCTGGTCGCACGGACGTCCCCCTGGACCCGCAGGGTGTTCTTGTCGGTGTCGACCTCCATCACGAACCATTGCGGTCCGTGGGCTTTCGGGTCGGCGTCGAGCTGTTCCTTCGTCGCAGGATGAAAGACCTGGAAGCCCGGAAGTCCGTTCGGTCCGGCATCGACGAGCTTGGCGCGGCTTTCGAACGCCTTGAGGAGCTGCTTGGCGATGTCGATCGCCTGTCGCTTCTTCGGCGTGATCGAGACCGCCTCCTCTTTCATCGGGTGCGCAGCTTCGGCGGCCGGCTTCGGCAGTTCGCCCTGTCCGTCGGCGGCCGCTCCTTCGTCCGTCGTGAACTGCGCGGGGCGGACTCCCTGGCCGCGCGGGTCGTTTGATCCGACCTGGGCAATCCCGGCGGGCTGGCGGCCGGTGATCGTGTCGAACTTCCGTTCGCGGACCGAAGAAGAACTGGTCGCCTGAGGAGCCGCATTCGACGCGACCTGCTGCTGGGGGCGTTCCTTCGGGTAGAGGGGACGGCGATAGTCGGTCCGGGCCGCCCGCATTTCGATGACTGTGAGGAAATCCCCCTTGGCGAGAATGCGGTAGCCCTGCGGCTCCAGCTCGCGGTTGAGGACGTTCACCGCATCGGCGCGGCTGAGCTTTTCGACTCCCTGGTGCGACCACCGTCCCGGAGGACACTGGTGCATCACCAGCGTCGAGCCCGTCCTGGTGGCGACATCCTGAAGGACGGTCGACCAGAGAGCGCTGACGTAGTAGAGGCGGACCGCCTTGGCGTTCTCGTCGACCGAAGGAGTGACCTCTCCTCCATCCGGCGACCGGGCGATCGCGACCTTGTTGACCGGCTTGCCGACCGTCTTCACCCCCGGAGCGAGCTGCTTCGTGGGATCGGGCGCCTGGGCCTCATCGGCCTTCGCACCGACACGTTGCCAGCGTTTCGGGTCGATCGCCTGGGCGGATGTTTCGAACATCGCCAGGGCGTACCAAATCACCAGGCAGACGCGGAGGGTGCGACCGGGATTGGAGGTTCGTTTCATGGAGGGGGACATGAGTACACACACTCCTGGTGGAGTGGCAAAATGGACCACCTGTTCCGATGAGTCCCCCCGGACAGTGTGCTGGCATGCACGCCATAGCGCACCGGAACAGTTCGTGTAATCGGAAGAGTCTTCCCAGCCCCTGCAACCAAACCCACTCCGGAAACGAAAAAGGACCGCCGTTTTGAACGGCGGTCCTCGCGAAACTTGAGGCAATCTGAAGAATTACTCTCCGTCGGCTTCTTCTGCCGAAGTCGAGACATCCTTGATCGACGGACAGACCGTGCGGTCGACCGGCTCGATCGTCGTGTCGAACGGCGGCTTCATCGGGATGTCCTTGAACTCTGCGTTCTCGAGGATGACGTCCACCGCCTTCCGCTCACGGATCTGGGCGTGGAGGTTCTCGATCAGGCCGTTCTTGATCATCCGCGACCGCAGACGGCGCGGGTTTTCGCCTGACTGCCAGGCGATCATGAAGATCTCGTTTTCGAGCTCTTCGCGGGAGACTTCGATGTTCTCTTCCGCGGCGACGCGGTCGAGAATGAAGTGTTCCTTGAGGTTCTGGCGGGTCGTGGTGAGAGACTTCTGACGGAGCTGGTTTTCCCGAGCGGCGATTTCCCGCGTCGTGAAGCCGGCCTGCTGCATCTCGAGAATTTCGCGGTTCATCGCGTTCTCGACCTGCCGCGTGACGAGCTCTTCGGGAAGGTCCCACTTGGCCGACTCGGTGATCTGCTGGAGCACCTGGCGGCGGGTCGCCTGCCGCTGCTCGTACTTCACCTGCCGCTCAAGCGTCGTCTTCACCTGGCCGCGGAGCTGCTCTTCCGACTCCGAACCGAGGCGGGAGAGGATCTCGTCGTCGATCGCCGGGAGGCTGGCCCGCTTGACCGACAGGACCTGGAACTTGGCGGTGATCGTCTCGCCGCGGAGGTTGATGTCCGCCGCTTCGCTCGAAATCTTGAACTGGCCTTCCTTCGAGTCCCCTTCCTTTGCACCGACCATCAGCTTGTCAAAGCCGGCCAGTTCGGCATCGGGGAACTGCAGAGTCGGCCGGACGCGGACCGTCTCGGCGCTGAAGCTATTGATCGGAGTCCCCTTGTGCTCGAAAGTCACGTCGACCGTGACATAGTCATCGAGCTGGGCGGCCCCTTCGACCGGCTCGAGCGTGGCGTACTGCTCGAGGTACTTGTTCAGATAAGCGTTGACTTCGGCATCCGACACGTCGTGGGTCGGCCGCTCGATCTTCAGGCCCTTGTAGGCCGGGAGGTCGAACGTCGGACGGACTTCGATGTCGAACTCGTACTCGAAATCCCCTTCTTCCGGGATATCGATCGTCTCGAGATCGAGGTTCGGCTCGTTGATCGGATCGAGCTTGGAGTCTTCGGCGAGCTGCTCCAGGCTCTGCATGAGAACCTGCTGCTTGAGCTGCTCGGAAAGCTCCTTCTTGAAGCGGCGACGGACCAGCGATTCCGGGACGCGGCCGGGCCGGAACCCGGGGACCTCGGCCCGCGCGACGTAGTCGTTGAGAATCTTCTCTTCGACATCGTCGATCGAGTTCCGCTCGACCGTGACGCGGATGTGCTTCTTGCAGGGACCGGTGTCCTTGACGTCGATCTTCAGCTTCAGCTTCGGCTGCTGGCTTCCTTCGGCCGGAACCTGCTCCTCGGCGACGGGAGTGCTCGTGGAATCCGCCACTGGTGTTCCCTTCAAAGAACTACGGCCAGTGGCCGCGGAGTGCAGCCATTGGCCGACGAAAATCGGGTCGTGGACATCCTCTCCTGGTCAGTTGGAGAGAGCCGCCGTCGGGGCGACATCTCGCTGATCTCAGGACGATACAAGGAGCGGGTGAAGGGACTCGAACCCTCGACATCCACGATGGCAACGTGGAGCTCTACCAACTGAGCTACACCCGCCGACAGCGGAAACCCGCTGGGCGAGCGGGGATTATGAACGATCCCTTCACTGCGTCAAGCGACGCTTCCGATTCCATTTCGGACGAATTTCGAGAGGGCTTGACCTCGCCCCTCGCGCCGGTCATCGCCAATCCTTTGAACAGGCGACCACTCCTCGACTGTGAATCCCCCAACTCTTCCGTCGACGATCCCGGCGAGCGACGATATCGACGTTCACTGATTTCTCCGGCGACGAGCCGATCCTGCGCAGAATACCAGCATGACCTCTCTTCGTGTCGCAACCGCCCAGTTCGAGCCCGCCGATGGCGACCGGGAGACGAACCTCAACCGGATCCGCCAGCTGACCCGCCGGGCGGCCGCCGAGGGGGCCGAAGTCGTGTCGTTCCACGAGTGTTCCCTCTCGGGCTACTCGTTCGTGCAGATATTTTCTCGAGAGCAGATGCTCGATCTCGCGGAGCCGGTGCCGGACGGGCCGAGCGTCCGGGGGCTCGTCGACATTGCGCGCGAGTTCGGCGTGACGCTCCTCGCGGGACTGTTCGAGCGCGAGGCGGGCCAGGTCTTCAATACCTATATCTGTGTCGACGCGGGGGGGATGATCGCCCGGCATCGCA
>JAEYWB010000309.1 GCA_023429275.1 Planctomycetota bacterium | reverse complement strand
GGTGACAACACCGGCGATTTTCAGGTTTGCTCTCCTGGCGGCGCTCCTTGCGGTTCCCCTGACAGCCCCGGCTCAGGTCCCGGGTCCGGCGGCGGAGGAAAGTCAGAAGCACGAATACTTTGAGCGGTCGGTCCGTCCTCTCCTCGTGCAGCACTGCTACTCCTGCCACGCAAAGGGGCAGGCGAAGGGGGAGCTCAGCCTCGCCGACCGGAAAGGCCTTCTCGCAGGGGGAGAAAGCGGCGCGGTCGTCTCTCTCGAGAAGCCCGAAGAGAGCTCGTTGATCGCCGCCGTCGAGGGGCGTGACGGACTCCAGATGCCCCCGAACGGGAAGCTCGACAAGGCCGAAGTTGCGGTCCTGAAGCGATGGATCGAGATGGGCGCTCCCTGGCCTGAGACGCCCACTTCGGCGGGACCGGGCCGAACGGCTGGCGAAGTCACCGACGAGGACCGGAGTTTCTGGGCCTTCCAGCCGGTGAAATCGGTCGTACTGCCGCCGGTGCGCGATCCGGACTGGGTTCGGCGGCCCCTCGATCGATTCATCCTGGCGAGGCTGGAGGCGGAAGGACTGCGACCGGTCGACGAGGCGGACCGGCGGACGTTTCTCCGCCGCGCGACCTTCGACCTGACGGGACTGCCGCCCCGTCCCGAGGATGTGGCGTCGTTCGTCGCCGACGAACGCCCGGATGCCTACGAGCGGCTCATCGACCGCCTTCTCGCGTCGCCGCAGTACGGCGAACGCTGGGGGCGTTACTGGCTCGACGTGGCCCGCTACGGCGAGGATCAGGCACATACCTTCCAGGCCCGCACCTACCCGAACGGCTTCCGGTATCGCGACTGGGTCGTCGAGGCCCTTAACACCGACCTGCCTTACGACCAGTTCGTGGTCGAACAGATTGCGGGCGACCTTCTGCCAGGCGCGAAGGACCAGCAGGAGCGCTCCGCCGCGCTCGGCTACTTCGCACTCGGACCGGTCTACTACAAGGACGCCGGCTGTGCGGGGAAGGCGGAATCCGATGAATACGACGACCGGATCGACACTCTCTCCCGCGGGTTCCTCGGCCTGACGGTCTCGTGCGCCCGCTGCCACGACCACAAGTTCGACCCGATCCCGACGAAGGACTACTACGCACTGGCCGGGGTGTTCGCGAGCACCGAGTACCGCGAGGTGCCGCTCGTCCCCGAGGAGGTCGTCCGCGGGTACGACAAGCAGGTCACCGAGGCGAAGGAGCGGGAAGAGGCCCTCAACGACGCCCGGGCCAAGGCGGTCCGCGAGGTGGGTGAGCAGTTCGCTTCCGCGACCGCGAAGGCGATCGTCGCCGCCTGGATGCTGAACCGCGCCAACGGGAAGCCGTCGGATGCCGAGTGGGACAAGGGAGCCGCCGAGGCGGGGATCCCCCGGGTCGTGCTCGAGCGATGGTCCGAGTTCCTGAAGTCCGACGTCGTGAAACAGCGGCCGCATCTGAAGGAACTTCACGACGCCCTGGCGGCCTCCGAAGAGCCGACGCCCGTGGAACGCGCCGCCCTCGGCGTGCAGCAGCAGTTGCTCGCGGCGATGGAGGCCCGTCGTCCGGCGACAGAAGGGAGCAGCGGGAAGCCGAAGCCCGATCCGACGCACGAAAGCCTGCTCAAGGACCTGCTGACCGATCGGAACGCTCCCCTCGCCATCCCGAAGGATCCTGCCCAGAAGCTGCTTTCTGATTCGACAAAGGAACACCTGAAGACCCTCGAGAAGGAGATCGAGCAGGCCAAGAAGGCGATCGGCCCGAAGTATCCCTTTGCCCACAGCCTGGGAGAGGGCTCCCCCCGGAACCTCAAGGTTCATCTCCGCGGCAACCACAAGGAGCTCGGGGACGAAGCTCCCCGCCAGTTCCTCGCGGTCCTCCGTCCCGGTGACGCGCCGCCGTTCCAGCAGGGAAGCGGACGACTCGAACTGGCCCGCGCGATCGCGAGCCCGTCGAACCCGCTCACCGCGCGGGTCATGGTCAACCGCATCTGGCTGCATCACTTCGGCCGCGGACTCGTCGGCACGCCGAGCAACTTCGGCCTGCTCGGGGAGCGCCCCACGCATCCGGAGCTCCTCGATCACCTCGCGGCACGGTTCATCGAGTCGGGATGGTCCATGAAGCAGTTCCACCGGGAGATCATGCTCTCGGCAACCTACCGCCTCGGCAGCGACGCGAGAGGGGAAGGCGCCGCCGAAGGAGTGACCCGCGATCCTGACAACCGGCTCCTCTGGCGGCAGAACCGCCGCCGGCTGGAGATCGAGCCGTGGCGCGACGCCATGCTCGCCGTCAGTGACCGGCTCGACGACCGCCTCGGCGGAGCGGCGGTCAACCTGAACGATGCCGGCAACCGCCGCCGGACTCTCTACGCCGCGATCAGCCGTCACGACCTCAACGGCACGCTGCGGCTGTTCGACTTCCCTGATCCCAACCTGACCAGCGAGCGCCGCGTCAGCACGACCGTGCCGATGCAGCAGCTGTTCGTCCTCAACAGCGAGTTCCTGATCGAGCAGGCCCGGGCACTCGCTCGGCGGATCGAACGGGACGCCGCTGCGGACGATACCTCCCGGATCGAGTACGCCTACTCGGTCCTGTTCCAGCGGAAGCCGACCGAGATGGAAAGCCGGATCGGCCTCGCCTATCTCGCCGCCCCGCCCCCAGAGACCTCCGCAGCGAACATCAAGCTCACGGCGTGGGAGCGGTACGCCCAGGTGCTGCTCGGGACAAACGAGTTCGTATTCATTGACTGACCGGGGAGCCCCACTGATGACCAGCCACCCCAGCCTCTCGCGACGAAACCTCCTCTCCCGGATGGGAGCGGGTTTCGGAACGCTCGGCCTCGCCAGCGTCCTCGCCGAAGGAGGCCTGCTCGGCTCCGCGGCCCGCGCCTCGGGGGCTGGCGCGCCCAGTCCGCTGTCTCCCAAGGCTCCGCACTTCGCCGCCCGGGCGAAGCGGGTGATCTTCCTGTTCATGAACGGCGGCCCGTCGCACGTCGACACCTTCGACCCCAAGCCCGATCTCGCGAAGTACGCCGGCCAGCAGCCCGAAGAGCTGATCAAGAACTACCAGCGGTCCGTCGGCAAGCTGTTTCCCTCCCCGTTCCGGTTCGGGAAGTACGGAGAGAACGGCGTCGACGTCAGCGAGCTCTATCCGCACCTCGCGAGTGTGATCGACGACATCTGCGTCATCCGCTCGATGCACACCGATATTCCGAATCATGAGCCGGGCCTCCTGATCATGAACTCGGGGAACTCGCAGCCGACGCGGCCGAGCCTTGGCTCCTGGCTGACGTACGGACTCGGGACCGAGAACCAGAACCTGCCGGGCTATGTCGTCCTCTGTCCCGGCAAGCCGGTCGTCGGTCCCCAGCTGTGGGGGAGCAGTTTCCTTCCGGGCATCTACCAGGGCTGCCACATCAACAACAGCCGGCTCGATCCGCAGACCGTCATCCAGCACGTTCACAACAAGCATCTGCCCTCGTCCGCCCAGCGGCAGCAGCTCGATCTGCTCCAGCAGCTCAACGGGCTGCACCAGGAACAGCATCCCGACGACGGCCAGCTCGACGCCCGCATCCAGTCGTTCGAGATGGCGTTCCGACTTCAGTTTGCCGCCCAGGAGGTCTTCGATCTCCAGAGCGAGTCCAAGTCGACCCGCGACCTTTATGGCAGCGGCCAGTTCGCGGATGCCTGCCTCGTCTCGCGGCGCCTCGTCGAGCGGGGCGTGCGGATGGTGCAGCTCTACTACGGCGGGGGACAGCCGTGGGACGACCACGGCGACATCACCAACCATGTCGACCACGCCCGCAAGAGCGACCAGGCGATCGCCGGTCTGATCCAGGACCTCAAGGGCCGGGGGCTCCTCGACGAGACGCTGATCGTCTGGGGAGGTGAGTTCGGCCGCACCCCGTGGTCACAGGGGGCGAAGGGACGCGATCACCACAGCCGCGGGTTCACCATGTGGCTCGCCGGCGGCGGTGTCAAAGGGGGCCTCGCCTACGGGACGACGGACCAGTTCGGAAACATGGCGGCGGACAACCCGGTCCATGTGCACGACCTGCATGCCACGATCCTGCATCTGCTCGGTCTCGACCACGAGCGGCTGACGTACCGCTACAGCGGCCGCGACTTCCGCCTGACCGACGTCCACGGCCGCGTTGTCCGGGATATCCTGGCCTGAGCCTGTCTCCTTGGCGGCGGCCGGTGCAAGGGGCCCCCGGTGCAAGGGGCCCCCGGTGCAAGGGGGCCGGAGCCAGCGTCAGCACATCCCTGATGGCGATGCATGGACTCGTTCACCCCCACCCTGCTCGTCACGATCCTGATCGTCACGATGGGCCGGGCGACCCTGGTCGGCGTGATCAGAGCGCTTAACTGGTGGGTATGGAACGAAGACCTCCCCGTGCCGCTTCGCCGGCTGGTCTGTCTCCTGGTGCCTGTTGAGGCCACCCCCGGCGTTTTGCCCGACCGGGGCTGCGGGTAGCGGGAATCAGCCGGCGGGCGCTAGCCCCCGGTTCGAACCGGACGCCAGCGCGTTCCGGCGAATCTTCCGAACCCTAGAGGACCTTCGCGTTCGTCTCGCGGAGGACCGCTCCCGACTTCTGGAGGGCCGCCTTCTCCTTCGGCCACATGTCGACTTCGATGTGCTGGAGCGCTCCCTTGCGGCCGACGACGGTCGGAACCGAGATCGCGACGTCGAACAGGCCGTAGGCTCCGTTCTGCAGAGTCGAGACCGGCTGGATGCGGTGCCGATCGAGGGCGATGTCGTGGATCACGTCGGCGATCGAGACGCCGACCGCGAAGCCCGCTCCCCCCTTCTTCTTGATGATCTCCGCTCCCGACGTCCGCGTCCGCTTCTCGATCTCGAGGAGCGACGCCTGATCGACGCCGGGCCACTTGTCGAGGGGCAGCCCTGCAATCTGCGCGGCCGACCAGAGGGCGACCATGCTGTCGCCGTGCTCGCCGAGCATCATGACCTGCACCTGCGTCGGCGGAACGTCGAGCTTCTGAGCGAGCAGGGCGCGGAAGCGGGTCGTATCGAGAACCGTTCCCAGGCCGATCACCTGCTGGGCCGGGAGACCGAGTTCCTTCGCGGCGAGGTACGTCAAGACGTCGACCGGGTTCGACACGACGAAGATGATCGCGTCCTTCTTGTAGCCGTGCTTCTTGATATCCCCGAGGAGCGACCGGAAGAGCGCGACGTTCCGGTTGATGAGGTCGAGTCGGCTCTCGTCAGGCTTGCGGCGGAGGCCGGCCGTGATGCAGATCACGTCGGCGTCCTTCACCTGCTCGGTCGTGCCGCCGTAGACCTTCTGGTCCGCGAGCAGCGGCGCGCCGTGGAGGATGTCGAGGGCCTGGCCGTCGGCGAGATCCTGGTTGACGTCGATGAGGGCGATCTCCCGGACGATCCCCCCCGCCTGCAGCGCGAAGCCCGCGCAGGAACCGACCAGTCCGCCGCCGCCGATGATGGCTACTTTCATGGGAGTTCTCAGTTCTCAGTCGTCAGTGATCAGTTGTCGGAAAGGGCCAGCGGGGGAAGGTGGGGCGCCGCGACACCATTGAAGCTGTTCAGAATCACTTTGCCACAGAGGTCACAGAGG
>JAEYWB010000296.1 GCA_023429275.1 Planctomycetota bacterium | reverse complement strand
CGGACCACTTCGACCAGTCGCTCCCAGGTCACGGCGTCGTCGAGCAGGAAGTTGAAGTCGCGCTGAACGGCATGATGCTCCGGCAGCGGGCTCGCCTCGGTCGTCCACTGCGCCAGGTCGACAAGGGCCGCTACGTCGACTTCCGCGGCGGACAGCCCCTCGCGGAGCTTCGTCGAGCGCAGCGCGGCGGCGTCACGGTTCACCTCTCCAATCACCCCCCAGCTGCGGCCGTTCACCAGGAGCTCCGCCCCCCGCCCCGCCATCAGCTGCGGATGGGAGAGCGGTTTCGCGTCGAGCCGGGCGGTCGGCGCGAGGGTCCGGAGCAGTGTTTCGAGCACACCCTTCAGTTCGGCGAACGACCGGCCCGAAACGAGCCCGATCCGCAGGGGCTGCGTCTCCGGCTTCTCGGGGGCCGCACCGAGGAAGACCCGGGCGATCTCGAACAGGTCGGCGTCGAAGTTCCCCTTCCGCTCGTTGGCGGCCCGAGCGGCGATCAGGCTCGGGATGAGCGACGCCCGAACGGCGTTGCCGAAAACCCCGGCGTTCTTGTCGAGCTGCATCCGGGGCGGATCGTTCGGCCCCCGAAAGCTCGCGGCGAGCTCATCCGTCGTGAACGTGAACGTCAGGGCCTCGGCGAAACCGGCGGCATTCAGCACCTGGCAGACACGGACCTTGACCCGCTCAAGCGAGCTCTTTCCCCCCGGGACGACGGGAATCGGGCGGTTCTCCGGGATGCGGTCGTATCCCACGACCCGGGCGACTTCCTCGATCAGGTCGATCTCTCGGGTCAGGTCCCGCCGCCACGAGGGGGGACGGAACGTCGCCTTGTCGTCCGTCGCCCGGCCCAGCATCGGCAGACCGAGGGCCCCCAGGATGCGGATGCACTCGTCCTTCGGGATGTCGATTCCGAGGATCTTCCGGATCCGCGAGAAACGGAGGTCGATGCTCGGCGGCATCCATTCCGGCACGGTCCCCGCGACGACCGGTTCTTCGTACAGCTCCCCGCCGGCGAGCTTCTGGATCAGCTCGCAGCAGCGGCGGCTCGCCCAGTCGAGCTGCTGAACGTTGATACCGCGTTCGAAGCGGTACGACGAAGGACTGTGCAGCTTCAGGGAGCGGGCCGTCGTCCGGACGGTCCGCGGGGCGAAGTTGGCAACCTCGATCAGGACGTTCGTCGTCCCGGTCGTGATCTCGGTCCCCGCCCCTCCCATGACTCCGCCGATCGCAACCGGCTGTTCGGCATCGGCGATGACGCACATGTCGGACGTGAGCGAATAGGTCACATGGTCGATCGCGACCAGCTTCTCTCCAGGCTTCGCCCGGCGGACGATGATCTTCCTGCCGGCGAGCTTGTCGAAGTCGAACGCGTGGAGCGGCTGGCCGCACTCCATCAGGACGTAGTTCGTGATATCGACGATACTGTTGACCGGCTTGTAGACCTCGAACGTGCCGTCCTTCCGCTTCTTCCGGAAGACGGTCTGGAGGCGCTCGACGAGCCAGTCGGGGGAGGGCCCGACCTTGACGTTGCGCATCACCCGGGCGACGTACTGCGGGCAGAGATCCTCGCACTCGTTCGTGACGGAGGTGACCGACTCGGTCTGCTCGGCCAGTTCGACGATCTCCGGCGAGGGGATCGTGAAGTCGCTCTGCTGGAGGACGCTGATCTCCCGGGCGATGCCGAGATGTCCGAGCCAGTCCGCCCGATTGCTCGTGACCTCGAGGTCCATCGCGATGTCGTTGCCGGCCGGCTCGATCCACTCGCAGTACAGCCCCGCCTGCGTCAGCTGTTCGCCGACCTCGGCCGGGTCGGATTCGAAGGGGACGTAGTCGCGGAGCCAGTTGCGGCTGACGATCATCGGAGGACTCGTATTCGAGCTCGCCGTCCCGGCGGCTGCACACTTCCCCGGCAATTCGCCCGCAGGAGAGGCATCCGCCCGGAGTACCCGGCGCGGTAAACGAAAGGGGGAAAGATGACGGACGCCGGGAGAACGTTCAATCCTGCCCGATGCATTCGCTTTCCTCATGCAAACGTGGTACACGATTGGCACTTGGTGCGAGACGCCTCGATGGGACAAAAAGCCGATCGAAGGCGTTCGTTTATTTTTTGAGGTGAGAATGAAAATCGGTTCGGAGACAGGACGTAGGTCGGCTCGGATGTGTGCGGTTCTGGCGGGGCTTGTGCTCGCCGGATGTGGCGGAAGCAGCAAACCTGCTGCTCCGTCGAACCTTGCTCCGGTTTCCGGGACGGTCACGGTGGGGGGCAAGCCCGTGCCGAACGTTGTCGTCACGATCGTGCCAACAGGGACGACGAAGGGGACTGGCGGCTGGGGCAAGACCGACGACAGCGGTACTTTCAAAGTGCTGCATCAGACGCAGGCGGAAGGAGTCGAGCCTGGGGAGTACATGGCTGTCTTCTCTCTGTACGTGAAGCCGGATGGGCAGCCGCTCCCGCCGAACACGAGTCCGACCGAATCCAGGGCTGTCCAGGCAATTCCTGCTCCATGGAGCGATCCGGCGACCCAGTCTCCCAAGCAGCGATTCGACGTTCCGACAGGTGGGACGTCGACACTGGCCTTTGACCTCCCGGTGCCTAAGGTGAAGCTGAACTGACGGCCGGGCGATCGGCGTCACCTTCGTCTTGAAGTCGCTGGATGTCGCCTGATCGTCAGCGGAGTCGACGATTCATGGCATCGCGACACGCGGGAAGCGGGACGTCCAACGGGGGACGTTGAGACTCCCCAAGCCGTTCGATTGAGCATCAGGACGATCCGCAGACCGCGCTTCTTTCAAGCAGCGGTGCGTGAATCCTGGTCAGTATTTCCAAGGTTCACGACGGAACGGCCTCTTGTTCCAACACGAAACCAGTTGCATAGTGCAACGGCATAGGGTTTGCCCTATGCTCCCTTCATTCCAGTTGAGGTTGATGCGTTTCGCGGGGAACGCCTCCCTCCCTCTCGCTCGCAACGTGGAGATTTTTACGAATGTTGTCTCGTCGGCGTGGTTTCACGCTCATCGAACTGTTGGTCGTCATTGCGATCATCGCGGTGCTGGTCGCAATCCTTCTTCCCGCGGTGCAGCAGGCCCGTGAGGCGGCCCGCAAAGCGCAATGCGGAAACAATCTGAAGCAGCTGGGGATTGCGCTGCACAGCTACCACGAGACCTATATGGTCTTCCCGTACGCGACCTCGACCCACGGGCGCTGCGGCACCACTCGGATCGCGACGAATCACACCGGGCTGGTCTCGCTGCTTCCGTACCTCGAACAGCAGGGGCTCTACAACAAGTTCGACTCATCCCAGGCCGCTGGAAACTTCACCGAATCCGGAACTCCACTCGCAGGAGGCGGAGCGACTGCAGCCGGGAACGGCGCGATCGCCGCGACGCGAATCCCCGGCTACCTCTGCCCGTCCGACAGCGGACCGCAGACCTATCCCGGATTCAACGGCACCTACGGCTGTGTCGCGGGAGTTCCCTCCTACAAGACGTGCTACAACTTCAGCGTCGATCACCTGAGTGCCTGGGGCAGCTGCACACTGTGGTCCGACCTCAACCCTGCGACACGCTCGATGTTCGGTGTCGCTTCCGCCTCCTCCATCCGCGATATCACCGATGGAAGCAGCAACACGGTAGCGATGGTCGAGACGACTCTCGACGTCCACGACGGCGTCACCGCGTCGTGGGCCTGCATGCAGCATGTCGGCGGAGGGATCTCCTTCGCCAACCCGGAAAACGGTACGATCAACAACTGGTACTGCTGTCACTGGCAGAGCCCACCGAACGCCAATTTCCGTCCCGGACGGCTGGGTGAGTGGGGTTCGCCCGGCAGCCTCCACACGGGGGGCGTGACCGTCCTGCTCGGCGACGGCGCGGTGAGGTTCCTCAGCGAAACGCTCGATGCGACAACCCGCCAGCGGCTCGGCTACATCGCCGACGGGCAGAAGCTCGGCGAGTTCTGAAGTTCCAAAACGCAGCTCCGGCCGGGCCAGCCGGAACACGAATGTCTCCAACTTTCCCGGTGGGCGATTGTCTTCAATTGCCCACCGGTTGTGCTTTTCGGACCAGCAACCACGGCGGCGCGGCGCCGGCTGCAGGTCGGTTCGGGCCTCGCTGAAACTCGATCGCACGGCCCAGGGTATCTCTCGCGTGGCGTCGGACGGCAGCAACCCTCGATAGGCTCGAGGTGTCTCAAGGCCGCAGGCGCCAACGCGGAGCGCCTTCCGATGCGGCCATCTGTTCTGACGTTCACCCTTGCTCTCTGGGTTCTTTCCCCCCTCTCCACCGGCCACGGAGCGGAGGATCGTCGATCGGGGGCGGATGTTCTGCCCGAATCGACCGTGGTCTTTGCCGAGATCGCGGAGCCCGCAGCACTCATCCGAACGCTCGCGGAGCACCCTCTCCTCTCCCGGATCGAGACTCTTCAGGGCTACGAGAAAGCGGTCGGCGGACTGCAGCTCGTCCCCTTCCGTGTCGGCGTCACGTTCGTCGAGCTGCAGCTCGGCATGAGCTGGAAGGACGCCCTGACGGCCCTCACCGAAGGAGGAGTCTGGACAGCGGTCAACGGCCCCGAGCAGGGGAACATCGTTCTCGCGAGAGCTCGCGACGAGAAGACGCTGACGAAGATCCGGGAGACGCTTCTCCGCCTGGCACGGGACGACGCAAAGAACAAGAAGGCCCCCGATCCGTTCGAGGAGAGCCGCTATCGCGACGTCACGGTCTACACGACGAAGGAGGGAGGCTTTGCCACCGTCGGCCCGTGGCTCGTGGTCGGGAACAAGATCGAACTCGGCCGGACCGTGATCGACAACCTGCTCGACAACAAGCCGGGGGGGCTCGCCGACTCAGCGGTCTTCCAGAAGGCCCGGGCCTCCGTCGCCGGAAAGCCGGCGGCCTGGATCTACACGAACATCAAGACGATCCGCGACGCGGGGGTCGCCCCCAAGCTCTACTCCGGCCGGGCGGACGACCCCGGCGGCGAGCTGATCGTCGGCGGAGTGCTCGAGGCTCTCAAGAGCGCCGACCATTCGATCACGACGCTCGACGTCGCCGCCGACCACATCACCCTGGCGATCGGACTCCCCTGCCCCACCGACAAGCTCGGCGAGCACCGCGAATACTTCTTCGGGCCCGGAGGAAGCGGAAAGGCTCCCCCCCTTCCGAAGCTCGATGGGCTTCTGTTCGGCCTCGGCAGTTACCGGGATATCTCTCAGATGTGGCTGCGGGCCGGCGACCTGTTCGACGAGGGGATGAATGAGAAGCTTGCCCAGGCCGACAGCCAGCTGACCACGCTCTTCTCGGGGAAGGATTTCGGCGAGGATATCCTCGGCGCCTTCGCCCCCCAGGTGCAGCTGATCGCCACACGGCAGACGTTTTCCGACTCCGGTCCCCGTCCGGCGATCAAGCTTCCGGCGTTCGCGATCGCCTTCGACATGAAGGACCCTGAGGCGACGCGGCGCGAGATGCGGCGGATCTTCCAGAGCTTCATCGGGTTCCTGAACGTCGTCGGGGCGATGAACGGCCAGCCGCAGCTCGAGCTCGATGTCGAGAAGGGTGACGCGGGTGTCGAGCTCGTCACCTCTTCCTACATTCCCGAGAAGGGGGAGGAGAAGTCCGACCACGCGAAGATCCAGTTCAACTTCTCTCCGACGGTCGGGTTCCAGGAGAAGCGTTTCGTCCTGGCGAGCACGAAGGAGCTTGCCCGCGCGATCGCGTCGAGCCCCGCGGCGGCCTCGGACGATTCGCCGTCCAACACGACCGCCACGCTGAACGCTCCGGTCCTGAAGGAGGTGCTGCACGACAATCTGTCGCATCTCGTCGCGCAGAACATGCTCAAGGAGGGGCAGACGCGCGAGGAGGCCCAGGAGAAGCTGGAAGACCTGCTGACGATCATCAGCTTCTTCGAGAAGGCGGCGTTCGACCTGAAGCTCGCCGATGGCCAGCTCCGGGCAGAACTGGAGTTGAAGTTCTCCCCGGCCCCGTCTGAAAAGCCCTCCTCCAACTGACCGTATTCGTGATGGCCTCTTCCCCCGGACGCTTCCATGCCAGATTCGCTCGCCACCGTCGATCCCGCCTGGGCGTGGCAACCGTATCAGCCCTCGGCCGACCAACCCTGGACGCGGCGGCTGGCTGCTCACTTCTTCCGCCGGGCCGGATTCGGCGCCACGCACGATGAACTGGTCGAAGCGCTGAAGATCGGCCCCGCCGCCTCGATTCAGCGGTTCACCTCGCCTCCCCCCGCTCCGCCCCGTTACGACGAGGACATCCGCAGCCTCGCGGCCTCGAGCCTCGCCGGCGGCAATCCGAAAGCCCTCGAAAGCTGGTGGCTCTACCGGATGCTGACAACTCCCGACCCGCTGCGGGAGAAGACGACCCTCTTCTGGCACGGCCACTTCGCAACGAGCGCGGACAAGGTGACCGATCCAAACCTCATGTACGAGCAGAACGAGCTTCTGCGAGAGCACGCCCTGAGCGAGTTCGG